>JBLHTU010000167.1:0-7227 GCA_047627515.1 Cyclobacteriaceae bacterium
AGAATTTAAATTATCATAGTGTATGAGATTGAAGAATAAAACGGCACTGATCACCGGTGCAAGCAGCGGAATAGGAAAGGCATCGGCACTACTCTTTGCAAAAGAGGGCGCAAGTGTGGTGGTCGCGGATATCAACGAAAAAGAGGGTCAAGCCACGGCAGATGAAATCAAAGCTACCGGCCATCAAGCTGCCTTTGTGAAAGCTGATGTCAGCAAAGCACAAGACTGTAAAAATATGGTGGCCTTTGCAGAGGAAACCTTTGGAGCCCTTCACATTTTGTTCAATAATGCCGGTATCATGGATTCTCGAGATGACGATGCAGAATCCACTGATGAAGAGACCTGGGACTTGACCATGAATATCAACGCCAAAGGCGTATTCCTTGGCTGCAAATATGGGATCCCGGCACTGAAAAGGGCTGGTGGAGGAAGCATCATCAATACGGCATCATTCGTAAGCCTCCTAGGTGCGGCGACACCTCAGATTGCCTATACAGCAAGCAAAGGCGCCGTTCTATCCCTGACACGAGAATTGGCAGTCATTCATGCGCGAGAGGGAATACGTGTCAATGCATTATGCCCCGGTCCTCTTAGAACCGAACTGCTCATGAAGTTTCTCGATACAGAAGAAAAAAAACAACGTAGGCTTGTGCATATCCCGATGGGTCGCTTTGGTGAGGCCGACGAAATGGCAAAAGCAGCATTGTTTCTTGCCTCGGACGACGCCTCTTATGTGACTGGTACCGACTTTCTCGTGGATGGTGGAATAACTGCAGCATACGTAACGCCAGAGTGATAATGGCCGCTTTTCAAATCATAAGTCCGAGCACTGGACAAGTCGTACACGAAAGAAATTACCATACGGATCAATCCATTCAGAAAGCGGCAGAAGTTGCTAGCAAGGCGCAGAAGTACTGGAAAAATGTATCCATTCATAAGCGCGCCGAGCTATGCGAAAAAGCTGTCCAATATTTCGAAAAACACGCGGACGCCTGGGGTGAAGAACTGACACACATGATGGGACGACCGATCCGCTACACAGCCAATGAGATCCTTGGTGGGTTTGTGGAGCGTGCTAACTATATGATTGACATAGCAGAGGAATCTTTAGCGGATATCTCTGCGACCGAAAAAACTGGATTTCTACGCTATATCAAACGCGAAGCGCTGGGTACCGTTCTTGTTCTAGCGCCCTGGAACTACCCTTACCTCACTTCTGTTAACGCCATTATTCCCGCCCTTATGGCTGGAAACGCCGTTATTCTCAAGCATGCCGAGCAAACAGCATTGTGCGCGGAACGATATGCAGAAGCTTTTGATCATGCGGGTTTACCACCTGGAGTATTCCAATTCCTCCATATGAACCACGAACAAGTGGCTGCACTTATTGGTGATCCTAATATTGACCACGTAGCCTTTACGGGCTCCGTTGCTGGAGGACATGCCGTGCACCAGCAAGTAGCGAATCGGTTTATCTCTGCAGGACTGGAACTCGGAGGAAAAGACCCTGCTTACGTGCGTGAAGATGCTGACCTACCGATGGCCATCGAAAATTTAGTCGATGGTAGTTTTTTTAACTCTGGCCAATCATGTTGTGGAGTAGAACGAATTTATGTGCACAAAAGCGTTTTTGATGCGTTTGTCGTAGGGTTTGTAGCACTGACTCGGCAATACAAATTGGGAGATCCACTTGATCCTGAAACGACCATCGGCCCGATGGTAAGGGTCCACAATGCACAAATGGCTGAACAGCAAATCGCTGAAGCTATCAAGGCCGGTGCAACGCCGCTTATCCAAACCTCAGATTTTCCGTCGATGTCACTACCCTTCCTGGCACCACAAGTGTTGATCAATGTCAATCATACCATGTCACTAATGACCGAAGAAAGCTTTGCGCCAATTGTAGGCATCATGGCTGTGCAGGATGACGACGAAGCTATACGGCTTATGAATGACAGCGTGTATGGGCTTTCCGCTTCTATTTGGACAAAGGATCCGGAAAAGGCCATTGCCATAGGTAATCAAGTTGAAACGGGGACCTGGTACATGAACAGATGCGACTATCTAGACCCAGAACTTGCGTGGACGGGTGTCAAAAATTCTGGAAAAGGATGCACTCTGTCATCCATAGGTTACGAAACGCTGACCCGTCCCAAGTCTTTTCACTTAAAGTTGAAGTAGCATGAAGATTGCCTTGTTGGTATGCGATCATGTGAAGCCGGAATTACAAGCATATGGTGATTATCCACTGATGTTTAAGCAGCTCCTTCCTGAACTACCGATGGACCCCTGGTTTGTATGTGACGGTGATTTTCCAGATGTCGACCAATATGATGGGTTTATCACTACGGGTTCTAAGTCCTCGGTCTACGAGAAGTTGGATTGGATCCTAAAACTTCAAGCCCTCACGCGAGAGATTTATAGTAAGCAAAAGAAGTTTGTGGGCGTCTGTTTCGGTCATCAACTCATCGCAGAAGCACTTGGAGGTAAGGTTGAAAAAGCAGCTCCTGGCTACCTGATAGGCGTGCATGCCACCAAGATTGACAAAAAAATACCATGGCTTCGGGATGACCACAGCAGTTACAATATCCTGATGTTATGTCAGGATCAGGTAAGCCAGTTGCCTCCAAACGCTATCGTCTACGCTGGCAATCATGATTGCCCGATCGGGATGTTTTCTGTGGGTCCTCATTTTATGGGGGTTCAAGGCCATCCGGAATTCAGCAATGCGTACAATGAAGCGGTAATCAAAGATAGATCTGACAAGATCGATGGGACAAGGATAGCTGATGCCATTCGCAGTTTTGAGCAAGAACCAGATACAAATTGGCTAAGTAATCTGATCATGCAGTTTTTGTTTCAGTGATCTATAATTGGGAAGTATTAGGGCAAAAGACGCTAAGACCTACTTTCACTAAGCCCTTGCACATTTTTATCATTAGCTCTTCAAGACGAAACCAAAAGTCAAAACACTATCCTGTTGCTTTTGGTTGACGATCACGACACTCTCGAAGGTGTAAACGTAGTTTATCTTAAAATTTAAAAACTTCCAAACGGGTAGCTCTAAACTAAGATCTGCTTGCCCGCGATAATTATTGCTTTGCTCCAGAGAAGGCTGAAAATATAACTCATGATTTAAAATCACTTTCTTCTCAAACAATTGGTATTTACCATTGACCCACACAGTCCCACGAAAGGTATTAATAATTGGATTGCCATCATACGCTGACCGATTAAAGGTTGCTTCAGTAAAAGTGGTCTGTTCATACTCACTTGATACTGAAAATTTGAGCCAGCTATCCTTATGACTAAAAACCTGATAAGTGACTCCTGCACCTAACAGATAGCGGGCATCAATTTCCCTTCTAAAATTGGTGCTTACAAAACCCAGTAACAAAGGATATATTCTTCGCTCAGGATTGAAGTATAAGAAGTTGAGACTTAGTATATCTTCATCTGCTTTTTGCTTCCCAAACTCTTGATAGACGTAGGAGTTTTGCGTTTTGAAAACCCATTGCTTAAAAGGCTTAAAAATCACTACTGATTTTGCTCTGAAAATCAGAGTTTCCACATTTCCTTCCTGCCTAAACCCTGTTAAAGAAAGATTGGCTTTCAAGTGAGCTGTATCACTTTCGTTAATTTGAGCTGAAAGTAAAAAGGGGAAAAACAAAAAATAATAAAAACACTTTTTCATTCGCTACCGCTATAAAATTGTTCTTCTGCGAGGTGTCCTACCTACACTTACTAATAAAATGACGACCTGCACATGGATGAAAATACGCTACCGATCAAATTCAAAACATTGGTACATCATCGGAAGACTAAAGTACAAAAATGTTTAAAATCTAGCCTTTTTCTTGGCTTCATCGAGCTTTATATTTTGAAAGTTACCCGGATGGTCGCGTACTTTAATTCTTAGCCTACAGCAGACAATTGCTCTAACCCGAGCATAACTATGATGTCCTTGATTCATCATAATGCCTAGCTAATACAGATGCGATTACCTCAATTCAAGCCGTGTATGTACCTACCGATGATTTAACGGATACTGCGGCAGTTCACACTTTCTCGAACCAATCAGTATCTAGCACATAAACTGAATAGAAGCAACTAGTTTCAAAATCATCCTCATAATTGCTATTGAATAGGCTTCTGGTTTTTTTGGTGCGTCATGGTTTGCTCAGAAGACTTCCTTGATCTACCTAAAAAATGAGGCATAAAAAAACCGATTCACTTTCGTAAATCGGCTTTGTAGTAGCGGGGACAAGACTTATTAATCAATTGATTTTCAACTACATAAGATTAATTAATAACATATTTAATACTATTATATCCTATTAATCGTGAGGATTACGCCGATAGTGACAATATTCAGTTAGTACATTTCACTTAAAATCATGCCACTTTCTGACTACAAAGATGTTCCTGAAAGTCAACAAACAGTCGACTGATATTTGCAACGTCTGCCAAAATCTCTTTTGCATCTTCTAGTGACTGATACTTGCAATTGGACAGAACACTGAATTCGAATCAAAGAATCTGAAATAAGTGACAATTAGCGAATCATTAAGTACTTATAAACGACTATAAGTACTTATAAAATTGCTTTCAACGTTTTTGCTTACTTCATATGTTCCATATGAAGCCTCACCGACCGGAAAGACAAATTACTTTGAAGCATCTGGCTGTCTCTGGAAACAAGATGATCGGTATCAAATGCTATCCAGACAAAATCATCCAAAACTTAATCAAAACACTACCTGATGTACGATGGAGTACCGTATATAATATGGCGATGATCCCTAATACTGCAGCAAACCTTACTCAAGTTTTTGAAACCTTTAAAGGTATTGCTTGGATCAACTGTTCTCACTTTTTTCCTAACAGACCGGTAAATCAAGGACTAAATGAGCTTTCTGTAGATTCATTTCGCAAAAGAACCCTGTCTCCTGAATGGCGAATGTGCCCTGAAGATTTTTATCAAGCTTTAGAAATCAAGAGATACAGCATGAACACGGCAAGAATCTACATCGCGATGTTTGAGCGATTTATCAACTACTATGCTGATGTGTTCAATCTGATGTTGCTAGGTGAAGAGGCTATCAATAAATATTTGCAACATCTAGTCCAACAGAAGAAGTCTGATTCTTACATCAACCAATCTATCAACGCTATCAAATTTCATTACGAAGTGGTCCTTGGCATGCCTAATCGATTCTACAGCATAGAACGACCATTTAAGAAAGAATCGTTACCAAAAGTAATTAGTAAAGAGCGCGTGCTAAAAATGATAGACACCTGTCAAAACATCAAACATAAATGTATCGTTTCGTTACTTTATTCCAGTGGATTAAGAAGAGCTGAGCTACTAAATCTAAAAATAACTGACTTAGATAGCGATAGAATGACCATGGTCTTGGCCCAGGCGTTAGTGAACATACCTTTGGACATGGGGGTGCAGATGAAGGATTCAGAGCAAACTTGGTTGCATGGAAAGAACACCCAATAGCTGTTGTAATTATGGTAAATTCAGATAATGGCAGCATAATTCAAGAAATCTTATTAAGTATTGCTAAAGAATACCAGCTACCAGGGTTTGAACCGAATACTCGTAAAGTTATCAGCAAATCGATTGAAGAGCGTAATCCAATGGTAGGAACTTATAAATTTCCAGAACTAGGTGAAGCTAATGTTACTATAATGGAAAATGGCTTGGAAATAGATGGAGAATTCACAGATGAACCTATTCCTGCTGCTTCCAGAAACTGATAGCACCTATTTTAATAAAAAAAGTGGGACATATTATACCTTCCTCTTTGACGGTGTAAATGTCACTGGGATTAAGTTTTGGAAATATACAGGAGAAAAAACCGAATAATAAAATATGGATAACAATGAACTGTGGTAAAAAGCAAGCAAATTTCAAATGATTTCCCGATCCTCTAATTAGTTTAAGCTGGGCTTGATGCTTCTATATTCGTCATCATATATTATGCCTGATTTCACTATTGAAAAAGCTTGTTTTAGTAGTTTTTTTTGCTACCGCAATAAGTGCCAATTTTTTGCTTTTACCTTTTGATACAATTCGTTCATAACGTGCTTTGTTTAATTTACAGGCTTTAAAGCTGCATAAGAACAGTAAGTTGCGAAGTTTGCCATTGCCTTGTTTACTAATCCCACTACGGCCTCTCACACTTGTCCCTGAACGCTTTTCTATCGGCGATAAACCTATGTAGCAGAGGAACTGTTTTGACCGCTCGAGCTACTTAAAACCTTCACTGATTACACTCACAACATTTTAGGAATACTGAAATACCACAAAGAGATCTTATTAAAGGAAAGGATATCAGAGGTGACAAGTGACACTATTGCTATACAGGTAGATTCTATTATTTTTATCAAAGTCAATGTGACACCGTTCAAATTTTCAGAAAGCTTAATTGGTGACAGAATGCTTCCCGGACTACCGGGTACATTGCAAGGAACGAGTACTTCTTTTTAATAGATTCTGTTTCAGATATATATTAAGAAATTTTAATTACTTTGTCATTACAATTAGTTAAAAACTCCATATAATGAATTTTAAGCAGGAATTAATCCAGAAAAATAAAGCGCATTCGAGCACAGATCAGACCCAGTACATCTCCGAATTTTTCGGCCAAAACACGTTCGATCTGAAGACATTAAAAGAATACGTTTCAGAGGAAACCTTTCAGGAAATGAAAGGTGCAACACTGAAGCAACAGAAAATCGAATTTTCTACAGCTGAACAGATGGCCAAAGGAATGATGCGTTGGGCAATGGAAAGGGAGGTTACTCACTTTACACACTGGTTTCAGCCACTAACAGATTCTCCTGCTGAAAAACATGATGCCTTTTTTAAACCTGCGTTTGATCTAGAAGCCAGAGGTATTGAAGAGCTATCTGGCAGTGAACTTATCAAACGCGAACCCGATGGTTCCAGCTTTCCATCAGGTGGTTTGCGCGAAACTCACGCAGCACGCGGATATTCTATTTGGGACCCGTCTTCTCCTCCATTTATCCTGGAAACAGAGCTGGGTAAAACACTTTACGTGCCAGCAGTATTTATCTCCATTACCGGAGAAGCATTGGATTACAAGACACCTTTGCTAAAGGCAAACCATGCACTCAATAAGGCTGCAACTGCAGTCTGTCAATATTTCGACTCACAGGTTACTCATGTGTTTACAAACCTGGGCTGGGAGC
>JBLHTU010000168.1:0-7205 GCA_047627515.1 Cyclobacteriaceae bacterium
TTCCGCAAACGGGTCTTATCATTGGCATCATCGTGTTAACCTTATTGATCTTAGGTATTGCCGCCCGATCGATCAAAAAAGCCTTGATAATTATCTCCCTGTCAATCATTTCTATTGGCATGGTAGTGAGTGTTGATTTTGTACTGAACAATGTCCTCAAGGACCATCAACGAAAAAGAGTCATGTTGCTAATCAACCCTAATGCGGACCCCTTGGGTGTTGGGTGGAATACAACTCAATCTAAGATTGCAATCGGCTCTGGTGGATTTACAGGCAAAGGCTTTCTTCAAGGGACACAAACCAAGTTCGACTTTGTCCCTGAACAAACGACCGACTTTATTTTTTGCACGATCGGGGAAGAGCAAGGGTGGCTGGGCAGTACAGTACTATTGTTTTTATTTGGCGCATTACTGATAAGAATTACCCAATTAGCTGAGCGACAGAAGTCTTCCTTTGTTCGGATTTATGGATACAGTATCGTCAGTGTAATCTTTTTCCACTTTGCGATCAATATTGCAATGACCATTGGGCTATTCCCTGTGATAGGTATACCACTGCCCTTTTTCAGCTATGGAGGTTCGAGTCTTTGGTCCTTTACTATTATGCTATTTGTCTTCTTGAAGCTAGACAGCCACAGGATGGAGGTCCTTCAACGCTTATGATTCTCTAAATTTCCGGTAAATCACCTTTAATAGTTCTTTTACTTCATCAGAATTCATATCCCAGAAATAGTCCTTGGCGTAGCTCTGAACCAACATTTCAACGGCTTGATCAAAACTACTACATTTATCTACATCTTTTAGCGCAGCAGCAAACAGCTCATTATCCCCGTCAAATAGCTCCTGTAAAAACATGTAGCGATGGTTGATTGAAATGGCATCAAACACGCTGTTTATTTGTTTTTCTTCATGGAGCTCGGCCAATGTTTTATGACCTTCGTCGAACGACTCATTTACGGGCAATTGCTCCTCTTCAACTTCCTCTATTGCTAAGTTGGATGCCTCGGTCAGCTGTTTCTGCTCATCTACATCATCCGAGGATTCTTGTTCCTCCTCATCTTCTACACTAACGCCGAATGATTCAGGCTTACTTTCTTCTTCCTCTTCTACAAGATCTTGATCGTCCGCCTCATCATTAAAAGCATCAGAATAATCCGTACCTTCCTCATTTATTTCCTCTTCATACGCTTCTTCTTCTTCGGAGGTGATCTCCCCTTCTACCTCGTTCGACATTTCAAAGGAATGGCTTTCACTTTCCTCTTCAACGGTCGTCTCATCAGGCTCTTCTTGGTTCCAATCTGCCGGCTCCTCATCTTCCAATTCCTGCCTCCGCTCATCTGACTGTGCCTCCTCTACCTCTTGATTTTCCTCATTAAAAGACTCTGTTGAGTCCGGCGAATCCAGATCGTCTGTAACCTCTTCGTCATCTTCCTCATCGATAATGTCATGCTCTTCCTGTTGGGAAGATTGAAAGGTGGGCAACAGCATATCATTTTCAGATACTACTAATATTTCTGACATCTCTTGTAGTAGCGAAGACATCTCCTCCTCTGTTTCAAAGTCTTCAAAAAACAACTCTGCTTTTGCAATTACATCCCTTACCGCCTCCCCTTCTGCAGAGGCAAGTAATTCGCTTAGAGCAGTTTTAAAGGTATTTGCGTATTTGGTAACTGATTTGATATGTCGCGCATTCAGCCTGTTCCCTTTATACTGAATCAATTCTTGCGCCAGATAGATACCTGGATCATGCGTGAGCGTCAAGGTTTCAAGTAATGCTGCCTCCACGTAGGGTTTTAAATTTTTCTGACTGATACTTATATGTTGCGATAGTATATTCATAAAGTTTACCATCGTTGTTCGCACCTCTTTATGACTGTAGTCAAATAGCGGACTTTCTAACTTCTTAACTTCCTCTTGCCATTGCGTAAAAAAAGCTTTGATGATGAATAGATTGAGTTGCTTGATTTTGGAGAGATTGAGAATATCTTTGCCGCTCAATCTAGGCTTATCCTCAAAGGCTGCTTGCAATAACTTATCAGCAAAGACAGCTGAATACTGCGACAAAAAGTCATGATTGATTTTGCTGTTTTTACTCATATTACGTGTCCGTTCATGCCAAATATCATAGTCGACAACCTTCATAGTAAAGCTATTGATTGCAGAAATAAAAAGGAAAAAGTCCTCGACTTATTACTTGAGCATATGGATTGGATGCATGCTTGTGGAGCAAAAGGAAGATGTACCTCTTGCAAAGGGGTTTTTTTGTCTGGCATTGCCTCTGTCTCTGCACCGACAGAGGCAGAAGATAAATTTAAAGCACTTGGAAAACTAAAGGACAATGAAAGGCTATGCTGCCAAATAACGCTGGGTAATGAGGATATTGTGATCAGAGTTCCTGATTCCAATAAATTACCCCATATGAATTACTCTTCATAATGTTCGTTGAACCATCAAATAGGCGTTTTGGACATGAGGTAGGCACTGGCTGGATAGAAGTGGTATGCGGATCCATGTTCTCTGGAAAGACGGAGGAATTGATCCGCAGGCTCAACCGTGCATTTCTCGCTCAGCAAAGGGTAGAAATTTTTAAACCCGTAATCGACGAACGGTACTCTAGAGAGAAAATTATTTCTCACAATTCAAATGAGATCCACTCTACGCCAGTAGCACATCCAAAAGATATTTTGATTCAAGCTGTCAATTGCGAGGTAGTTGGCATTGATGAAGCACAATTTTTTGATCAACAGATCGTAGAAGTTGCTAACACACTGGCTAATCAAGGAAAAAGAGTGATTGTTGCTGGATTAGATATGGACTATATGGGGAGACCTTTTAGCCCAATGGACCAGCTTATGTCCATCGCCGAGTATATTACTAAAGTACATGCCATCTGCATGGATTGCGGCAATGTCGCCTCCTACTCACATCGAAGAACCAAGTCTTCAAAAAAAGTAGTTCTAGGCGAAAAAGATATTTACGAAGCACTTTGTAGAAAATGTTTTTATGAGAAAATGGCTGATCAGTAACTGTCTCCTAGTGTGTATCTTCTGGCATATGCCAGCAAGGTCGCAAGATCAACCGCTCAATACATGGAGACACTTTCCTGCGTATACAAATGCAAAATCTATTACTAGGGCTAATAGCAGCCTCTTTATCACTAGCCAAAATGGGTTTTGGAAACTAGAAGATGATAATATAGAGACAATCTCTACCGCTGCTGGGTTTTCAGACATCAGTATTGGTACTGTCAAATTTCTCGAAGAAGAAGAGCTTCTACTGATTGGGTATAACTCTGGCGCCATTGACTTGCTGAGCTCTACCCGTATTGTCTCTGATGTATCGCTGAGAGACCTCCGGATTACATCAAAGAAATCTCACTATGACCAGACATTCACAAATGGAAAAATCTACCTAGCTGGAGAATTGGGTGTCGTTGAGTTTAATTTAGATAGAAGAAGAGCACAGGATATCTATCAGAACATTGGCCCGGCAGGAACCGCGATTATTTGCTACCAGATCAACAACTTGTCTGATAGTATCTATGCTTTCTGCAATCAAGGACTCTTCGTAGGCGCGACCTCTGATAATCTTTTGGACTTTAATAATTGGACTCAAAAAATAGATCAGCGCTTTGGTCCACAGACTACATCTGAAAATACTGAAGAGGAGATCTATTTTAGCGATGGCACTCCACACTTATTCCGTCTTAGGGCTGGCGATAATCTAGATACAATACTGCTAGGCAACAATATTACATCTATTGCACAGGCCCTTGACGGAGTCTTAGCGACTACAATCGACTCCATCTACACGATAACAAGGGATGAAGTAGTCTCTCAAGAAAAAACAGCCTTCCTAGTAAACGATATCGAAGCTATAGGGAATGATCTTTGGCTGGCGACCCAAAATAATGGATTGATTAACGCAACGACTAATACGTCAGCTAACCCAAGCGGTATGGCAAACGACCAAATCGAAAACGTGTCTGTCTCCAATAATACAACGTTCTTTTTTCATGGAGATTCTTCAGGGGATCGTTACTCCGTATATCAAGACGGGGCCTTGCGGGGAAATAGAGTTGATCTAGTTGATAAACCTGTCGATCAATTTACCTTTCAAGGTCAAGACTATCTATTAGACCAGCTACGCGGGATCTACTCAATCAATGATCGTGCTTTTCTCCCCAATCCTGCACAAAGTGGCCAATTCACTGAGGCATTGATCGATAAGAACAGGCTATATCTTGGCTTAGAAGATTCTAGTACCCCAATCCTCTTTAGCGATAACTTAAACGATTGGATCTCCGTCAATGGGTCTACTCTTACCGGTAATAGTGCTAAGAGACTACAAGTATCTCAAGGAGGGGTCATCTATTTTATTAATGATCGTATGGAGCTGATTGCTATAGATCCTACTAGTGATCTCATAAGGAGAATTTCTTCCATTGCTGGGATTTCAGGGACATTAACTGACTTTGGAATCAGTTTAGAGGATGAGCTCCTAATATGTAGTTCTCGAGGTTTATATGCCTTTAATGATGCCACTTTTATATTTGAAGATGAAGACGCACAAAAAGTTGTAATCTCCGACGGCAATCTTGTGCAAAATGATGATTTTAGTGCTATGACCGTGGATTCTGGTAACCGTGTTTGGGTAGCAACGTCAGACGGCCTGTGGCAGTACGATTCAGGCTTTGATAATCAAATTGGATTCTTTAGCTCAGAAAATAGCGACTTGCCCGATAACCGAATCCTAAGACTTGATTTCCAGTCAGAAACTGGACTTTTGTGGGTGAGCACAGACAAGGGTGTCGCAAGCCTTCAGACAGATGCAGGACCTAGGTTTGCTACGCATCAAAAGGTTAGTCTCTTTCCAAACCCATACCAATTAAGACAAAATAATGGGTTCATTACTGTCAATGGGCTAGTCGATCAAGCAACGATCAAAATCACAAGCCTGACAGGAAAATATGTGAATGAGATTGCCAGCAATGGTAGTCGTGCTTCTTGGAACCTTCAAGATTTTCAAGGCAATACGGTCTCCCCAGGAATCTACCTGTTCTTCAGTTCGAACGATACCGGTGACGAAACCTTAGTTGCTAAACTCCTGATCGAACTGTGATTACCAATACCAAGGGTCTTGTGCTAAATTATATCAAGTATGGTGACACATCGATCATCGTTAAAATTTTTACCGAAAAATACGGCTTGCGCTCCTTTATTGTCAATGGTATTAGGAGTCAAAAAGCAAAAAGAAGTATCGGACACTACCAGCCATTTACTTTACTTGACCTAAATATCTACTGGTCAGAAAATAGAGATCTGCTACGAATAAGTGAGGCCAAAATAGACCATGCTACACCGGGTATCCACTATGATATTCGTAAAAGTGCGATTGCCTTATTTCTGTCCGAAATACTGTTGAAGACACTCTATCATGAGCAACAAGAGTACGTCTCTCTATATAAATTTCTAGAATCAAATGTTCACTTCTTAGATGAAGCTAATTCTTCATTCGAAAATTTCCACCTAGTCTTCTTAATCCGGCTTGCCGGCTACCTTGGTTTCGCTTTAGACAATCCAAATGAAATCGTTACGAATTATAAAACGGAGCCCTTTGTGACGCAGCTAATTAACCATGCAAATGAATCAAACTTACAGGGGGAGATCGAGTCCAGCGGAGAAATAAGAAAACAGACTTTAGAGTCTATCATTTTATATTACCGAGAGCATATGGACACAATTGGTGAAATAAAATCACTAAAAGTGCTCCACCAGATATTCCATTAAGACTATTTTTAAGTTAATTCACTTAATCAAACATTCCCCACAGATAGATCATTACCGAAATGAGTGAGATATTATTCAATGAAATTCCCTCTTTGGACTTAGAGGACTTCACCTCAGGAGATGAAAACTCAAAAAATGCATTTGTACAAAAACTGGGTGAAGCCTATGCCAATATAGGCTTTGTAGCCATTAAGAACCACGGCTTATCTGACGAATTAACTGGTAAACTATATGAAAACGTTCAGTCTTTCTTTGCGCTAAGTGACGAGCAAAAACGAAAGTATGAGGACCCCGACTTACATGGACAACGAGGGTATGTCAGCAAAGGAAAAGAGAAAGCAAAAGGCCGTAATACGGGAGACCTAAAGGAATTTTTTCACGTCGGTCAACCTCAAGCAAGAAAGACAGACGAATATCCATCTAACCTGACACCTTCCGAACTGCCTGAGTTTATGACCCATGCAGAAAATGCATTCGTTACTTTAGAACAAGCAGGAATTCAAATGCTACGCGCCATAGCATTATTTCTAGGACTCGACGAGCTCTACTTTGATGCTAAAGCCGAACGTGGTAATAGTATCTTGAGAGCTATCCATTATTTCCCAATAGAAAACCCAGATACTATACCCAATGACGCAGTACGAGCGGCGGAACATGGCGACATTAACCTAATCACCCTTCTGATGGGAGCAAGCGCGGACGGACTGCAGGTTCTCCGCAGAGATGGCCAGTGGATTCCAATCACCGCACTCCCAGATCAAATCATTGTAAACGTAGGAGATATGCTCGCTAGACTGACAAACAATCACCTAAAGTCAACGATACATAGAGTCGTCAATCCGCCTAAAGAGAAAATGGGGACTTCAAGGTTTTCAATTCCTTTCTTTATGCATCCTAAATCATCCATGGATCTGACTTGTCTTGATAGCTGTATTGATAAACAACATCCAAAGATGTATATAGATATGACCGCAGGAGCATTTCTGGATGAGCGTTTAATCGAACTTGGACTCAAAAACTAAATGACATTCCGCAGGGTAAGAAATATTATTTTTCTGCGAGATGTATTAGTGCTGGCTCTCACCTCTTTTGGCGGCCCTCAGGCGCACTTAGCCATGTTTATGGAAATGATGGTCAAGAAACGAGCTTATCTCAGCGAGTCTGACCTGATAGAGCTTTTCGCACTCTGCCAAATTCTTCCAGGTCCTACCTCTACTCAAACAATCACTTCCGTTGGATTTAAGATTGGTGGGCCTTCGCTGGCATACATGACCCTCATTGTATGGGTTATGCCGGCAGTGATCGTTATGACGGCGGCTGCCCTTACGGTCAACATCCTGAATGATGCAAATATTTCGCTTGACTTTCTCCGATTTATACAGCCCATGGCCGTCGGTATAGTTGCTTACTCAGCTTA
>JBLHTU010000169.1:0-7171 GCA_047627515.1 Cyclobacteriaceae bacterium
CGATGTACACATCACAGCAACCTGCAATACAAAAAACAAAGACTTGGTACTGTCTCTGGGTGCTGATCGTATCTATGATTACAGAGTAGAGGATTTCACAACCGACAGTGAAACGTATGATTTCATTTTTGACACGGTAGGGAAAAGCACCTATGGAAAATGTAAACCTCTACTGAAAAAGGGTGGCGTCTATATCTCCTCAGAACTAGGCCCTTACGTGCAAAACCCATTGCTTGCCCTCTTTACCTCTGTGGGAGGCAATAAGAAAGTTATCTTCCCGATACCCTATAGCGTTGCAGAAACGCTCCCGTATATCCATCACTTGTTGAAAACAGGAACCTTCAAACCAGTAATCGACCGAGCATATGAATTAGAGTCGATTGCCGAAGCGTATGAATATGTAATGACTGGAGAAAAAACGGGTAATGTAATCATCAACGTTTACAAACTGTAAAAAACGCAAGTGCAACAGTAGGTAGGTGAAGTGCCTTTCTATACATAGAACTCGATCCATTCAATGATTTATTTTGTAATAGAAGGCGTAATTTTGTGCGTTACTGTTTATCTGTTGCCCCAAAAACAATCAATGCTTCTATGGATCAAAAACTAGAAATGAATGAAATAACTCGAACCGATTGGCTGGCCTTAGAAAGGACTAAATTGGCAAATGAGCGAACATTTCTAGCCTATTTCAGAACCTTTGTTGTCGTGTTGAGCTCCGGACTCGCTATTGTCAAAATAGACCTATTGAGTAGCGTAGCCATGCTAGGCTACTTCTTTATCGCAACAGCAATCATGTTGTTATTCATAGGCATCATTCGCCTCTTACAAGTCAAGAAGAGGATTAGAAAATATTTTGCGGAAGATGCATAAGACACAGAGGACATGCTAACGTTATTCGCTTCAAGATAGGCGCTCTCACTACGTGGACAACCCATTCATTTTCAACTTCGATACTGATATCTCAAGGGTACCTATCCCTGAGCAACTGAACAATCCTTTTGGCGTAAGCATGCCCGAAATTGTAAGAATCGCTGCCGAAGAGTTTCAAGACTTTATTACGTCCGCCGCTCCAGCATGGACACACGACTTTCAGCACCAAAAAGGAAAGATGTTTGGCGTACTGGTGGTGCAACAACCAGACGGTAGCTATTGCTACATAGGAACCGTTTCTGGGAAATTATCCGGAACTACCATCTGCAACCAGTTCGTTCCTTCGGTATTTGATGAGTCAGTAGGTGACTATTTTATCGACAAAGGGATGACTGAGTTGACTGACATCGGGAACACCATCAAACAAACCCATGATCAAGCTGAAATCATTGCCCTAAAGGCACACAGGAAGCAAAAATCCTTGGGCCTGCAACATCGCCTATTTAGCAACTATCACTTTCTCAATAGTCTGGGAATGGAGCAAAACGTATTGCACATATTTGAGCAATTCTCTGATAGTAAGCCTCCCTCAGCTGCCGGTGATTGTGCTGCGCCTAAGCTTCTACACTATGCTTTCAAGCATCAGCTAACCCCCATTGCCTTGGCAGAATTTTGGTGGGGAAATCCACCCCAAAACAAAGAAAGAGTACACAAATCGTATTACCCGGCATGCGAAAATAAGTGCCGACCGATCCTAGAATATATGCTGGATGATAACGGGTTATTTGATCAGGCAAGGAGACCCCTTGAAACAGATTAGGCCTAGTCTTGACTCAATTTTCGTGCATCTGGTGACAGGCAGGTCGCAACTGGATGTACCTACTAAGCTGGAGCTAGTGCTGGATTTTTGCTACTGATCATGCTAGCCAAATAACTAGCATCCTTAGAGACACCACCCAAAGTAGCCGATCCCCGCGTATACATCCAGGGCAAGCCGATAAAGTACAGACCGTCGATGTTGCTCACGCCTCTGTAGTTTTTGGGATAACTATCCGCATCCAATTCCAATCCTTCTATCCATTGAAAATTGGGCCGATAGCCGGTAGCCCAGATTATATTCTTGATGGTAGAGACCTTCTTCGATTCCAGCATGATCTCCTCATTCAATGCATCTTTTGTTCTCCCTCCGGCGATCACATTGTCGCGAGAAAGGATTTCCTTGACATCTGTGCCTATCACGGGTTGGGTGATTGAACTTAGTCTTTTTCCTATCCAGCTGTACTTGTTGTAGCTTAAAAAACCGATCAGTGTAAACCACCACCACAAGGTTTTACCTAAAAATAGTTGGGGCAATGATTTCACCGTCGTATCACCAGAAAAGTACACCGTTCTGGAAGGGTCTTTAGAGACCTCATTCAAGATCTGATAGCCAGAATCTCCCCCTCCTACGACCAAGGCGTCACCATCCTGTAACTGATGCAGGCCTTTGTAATAGTTGCTGTGCATTTGATTGATCCCTTCTGAGATCTTCGTATGACACGGAGGTGTGTAGGGTGTATGAAAGGGCCCTGTGGCCACAATCACATTTTTCGCTTCCATTTCACCGTCCTTGTGCTTAACATAGAACCCTTTTTCTGTCTTCCGCACAGAGGTTACTAATGTATTGAGTTGGACAGGGATCTTAAATTTCTCGACGTACGATTTGAAGTAGTTGGCAACTTCAAACTTAGTCGGATAATGATTTTTCGGCGCATCAAATTTTAAGCCCGGCAGATGATTGTACTCGGTCGGTGTAAATAATTTCAAAGAATCCCATCGATTGAGCCAAGAGGCACCAATTTCTTTTCCTCCATCGATTACGACGTACTTTTTTCCCATTGTGCTCAAATGGTACGCCATCGACAGCCCAGCTTGTGCACCCCCAACTACTACGTAATCTAACATCACTTGCCTGTTATCATTCCTTGCAAAAGTAAACCACTAAAACAACAGCGATAGGATCTTCGTCTAATCTTACTCAATAGTTTTCGCCAGAAAAGAAACTGGCCTGCATCCCACAAGCTGTCAAGTGCACATATACTTCAAAATCAACCCACTATGACGGCCTATTCTTGGTCGATTCCAGATTCGGTACACTTAGGCTTTCATCAGAGTTGGGGAGGTAGATTTTCGATCAACCCAGCTACTAACTATCTACCTTTGCGCCATGGAAGGTAAAAATAAGGACGAAAGAGCCATTCTAGACAAACTGGGAATAGCATCACTGAATCCCATGCAGGAGCGTGCCCATGCGGCCATCACATCTGATGATGAAGTGATACTACTTTCTCCAACGGGTACAGGTAAGACGATTGCCTTTTTACTTCCTATCATCGCCACACTCGATCCAGATTTGAAGGCCGTGCAAGCATTGATCTTGGTTCCGTCCCGAGAATTAGCCACGCAGATCGAACAGGTAACGAGGGAAATGGGTAGCGGCTTTAAAGCCATAGCCGTTTACGGTGGTCGACCGGGTGCCAAAGACCGAGCCGAACTTAAACATCCACCTGCGATTCTGATCGGAACGCCAGGCAGAGTAGCAGATCATATTAGACGAGAGAGTATTGAAACGACGCACATAAAAACGCTTGTGCTAGACGAGTTTGACAAATCCTTAGAGGTAGGGTTTACGGATGAAATGGAAGAGATTGTGCGTGCGCTGCCATCTGTCAAGAAGAAGGTATTGACCTCTGCTACTCAGGCAGCCGAGATCCCTTCTTTTATAGGCATTAAGAATCCCACGAGGCTCGCTTTTCCTGCGGACTCTACTGCACGGCTACATCTTAAATCCGTACTATCGCCTAGTCGTGATAAAAGAGAGACCCTGGTGAAACTACTTCGCCACATTGGTAAAGCAAATGGAATCATCTTTTGTAATCTGAAGGACAGCATACAAGAGGTCAGTGACATCCTGACGGAAAATAGTATTGACCATGGCTGCTTTTATGGTGGCTTGGAGCAAGTAGACAGGGAGCGCGCCTTGATCAAGTTCAGAAATGGAACTTACAACCTACTGGTTGCCACTGATCTGGCCGCAAGGGGTATTGACGTTCCAGAAATGGACTTCATTGTGCATTATGAGCTGCCCTACTCAGAAGAGGAGTTTATCCATAGAAATGGGCGGAGTGCTCGAATGAACAGCGAAGGAACCGCCTATATTCTAATCTGGGAAAAGGACGATATGCCTACGTTTATATCCAAGGCTAAACCCTTGACCCTCTCTAAAAAGCAGCAAGACTTATCTAGTGGCTGGGTCACTTTATACATTACAGGTGGCCGAAAAGACAAAATCTCCAAAGGAGACATTGCAGGACTCTTCTTCAAGCAAGGCCATCTGACAAAAGAAGAGCTAGGCGTCATAGAATTGAAGCAAGATTGTGCCTTCGTATCTGTGCCTCAATCTAAAGCAACCAAGCTGATTGGCGTGCTCAATAACGCTAGGTTAAAAAAGAAAAAAGTACGAATCAGTCTAATAGACTAGCGAGCATGGAACACTCTCAAGAACAAGCCAACAACCCTCTCCACGGTGTCAAGCTAGCGGAGATAGTAGCAGCACTCGAAGCTGCCCATGGCTGGGAAAAACTAGGCCAACTCATACAGATCAGATGCTTTACGCATGATCCGTCGATCAAGTCCAGCCTGACATTTCTAAGACGCACGCCTTGGGCGCGTGAGAAAGTCGAAAATCTTTATTTAAAACTGCTCCGTACGAAGCGTTAATCAACAGAAGACGTAACGTACTAGCTTTTGCAAAAAAGCTACTTTTGGTCGTATTATGAATTTTATATTGTGTTCACTTTAGTAGAAAATGTGGTTAAGAACTAGCTGTTATCTGGAATTTGAATTGAAAGCACCTACCCCTTTCATTCTAATGTTGCGTCCACGTAGTGGTGCTAAGCAATGGATAGAACGTGAGGAGTACAAAATACTACCATCAGTCCCTGTGACTGAATACACTGACTCTTTTGGCAACCTGAGCCAACGACTCATCGCACCTGCAGGGAATTTTTCGGTGCGCACCAGTGCGGATGTGAAGGTCGCAGACTTTGTAGACGTAAGTCCCGGTGCTCCCTTCGTAGAAGTTCAGCATCTACCCGATTACATCCTTAGCTACTTGCTACCCAGTAGATATTGTGAATCAGAACGCTTCAACGAAATGGCTGTGTCTATCTCTGCCAACCAGTTACTGGGGTATGACCAGGTGGCTGCTATCGAAGCTTGGCTGCGCACTACGATAAGCTACATTCCCGGTAGTAGTAACTACCCGATCTCGGCCATAGAGGTGAACCAAAAGCAATCAGGTGTTTGTAGAGATCTAGCACATTTGGGGATTGCCCTGTGTCGGAGTCTCAGTATCCCTGCTCGGATGGTCGTCGGTTATCTTCATGAGCTGTCTCCGATGGACATGCACGCCTGGTTTGAGGCGTATGTAGGCGGCAGGTGGTATACTTTTGACGCGACCCAATCTGGCCGTAAAGGTGGATATGTCGCTGTCGGGTATGGCCATGATGCCTCAGATGTTGCCGTGACCAATCAGTTTGGGTTGGCAGCATACCCGATCCAGCAACTGGTAAATGTCGAGCAGCTCATTGATAAAGTTTGATGTGTCTTCTTCCACCCGAGTGAACTATTACTCGTAACCGTAGCGAATAAGACACATCCGACGAAGTGTCTTGATAGGTTCGAAGCACATTTGAAAAGCCCGAATTTCATAAAAATTGGGAAAAGAAATTTCGACAAATTGGCCTCTGTAGGTTCCAATTTCACCCATTTTAGTTCCATATTCATCCAAAGCTGCCCCAGTAGCCTCAAAGATTATTACTATTTTTGTCCGTTGGCAGCGGATTAAGTCCGTTAAAGCAAGGTTTCCCAATTTGTTGAACAAATAGCATACACTAAAAACAATCATCCAATTTTGGATTCGTAACTTTGTGCGCTCAGTAGGCGAACTGCATCAACGAACCAGATAATAGATTAGCACATAATTTTAAGAACCAATGACGAAAGAGGTTAAGGAGAAAAAGAAAGTAGTGAAGAGAGATACCTATGCAACGCTCAAAGCGTTGTACTACTCTGGAAAGGTAAAACCGTCGTTAAACAAGATTCTTGTTGAATTGGAAAATGATCCGGAAAACCTAGCACTCACTCTCTTAGCTTGTCAGTGCTTAGAAAGAACTAAGAATTATGATGACTTGGTTAAACA
The DNA here is from genome assembly GCA_047627515.1 of Cyclobacteriaceae bacterium. Classification (GTDB taxonomy): domain Bacteria; phylum Bacteroidota; class Bacteroidia; order Cytophagales; family Cyclobacteriaceae; genus JAYPLE01. The sequence goes on from JBLHTU010000169.1 coordinate 6,116, forward strand.
CGCTGATGTTTGCATCAAGTTGGACCCTAAAAATGCAGAAGGTTATTATTTTAAAGGAGTAGCCTTACAGCATGCAAAAGGAAAAGAGCAAGAGGCACTTGTGAATTTTAATGAGGCGTTAACGATCGACCCGGAAAACACTATCTATCTTAAAAGTAAAGCTGCTACTCATCTGCTACTTTATACAGATTACCATTTACCTATCAAATTTGCTGAAAAGCATAGACTTAAAGCTGAAGAGAGTCTTAATAAAACGATAGAGCTAATCGAAGCAAAGGAAGAGCCAACACACATCGAATTCTTTACGATTGGTCAAGTGAGCATGATGAATAGCCTAAACCTAGATGGTAAGAAGTATTTCATCAAAGCTGTGAACGCTTTTAACAAAGTACAGGAAACAGAGGAAGCGGAGCAGGATATGAATATTTACAAGGATATCATCAAGGCTCAAAAGGCATGTATCAGACAGATACAGAAATTCACTGAATAATACCCCCGTTAGCTGAGCAGTCAGTTCTTCTTTCACTGTTGAATTTGGCGTCTAAGCATAGCAGCCATCTCTGTGAGAGAGGAACATTTCCGTGAATTTCTGAAGACCACTATATCGCAAATTGGTATAGGATGCCATGTCTTCTTAACAATTACCAACCTTCTCAGTCACTTTGAGTACCCCCTTTGAATGCTGCTACTAGCTAAAGCTAGTTACTTACTTCTTTGCATTCTTCAAGTAGCTGTGCAATAATACAAGCACGTCTTGCGGATCCTGATCCGACTGACCGACTTGCACAAAGTAAAAATCTCTGATCGCCTTGAATAATAGCCATTCCTCCTCGGAATCGCGATCAACATTTTTCATTTTTGTCCATAACTCGTACGTCTTTTCCTCTGTAAAGACCCTTGCTTGATCCGAGCACTCCTGATATCTGCTAAAAGACTTATTGATTAGAAGTTGGCGATGAAACATCAATGCTTCCTTGTGTTCCATGATTTCATCGGAGAACAATTGCTCAAAATTCTCATAATCTTTCATGAGGTTTCCGAAGTGCTCGTACTTCT
>JBLHTU010000170.1:0-6963 GCA_047627515.1 Cyclobacteriaceae bacterium
GGGGCGAAATAAGATCTGCTTTTTGTATGACCGAACCAGATGTCGCTAGTAGCGATGCGACCAACATGAAAGCAACCATCAATGCAAAAGCGGACCAGGTGCTAATCAATGGACGCAAATGGTGGAGCACAGGACTTGGGCATCCCAATTGTCGCCTATTGATTGTTATGGGATTAAGCCTTCCTGATGCAGATCAGCATAGAAGACACTCCATGGCCTTGGTCCCTAGTGATGCTGAAGGAGTCTCAATAGAGCGAATGCTTCCTGTTTTTGGGACCTACGACCCGCCTTATGGCCACGGAGAGGTTAGTTTTAACAATGTACTGATCAATCAGTCTGATCTAATAGGTCAGCTTGGGGATGGATTTAGCATCGCCCAAGGCCGCCTAGGACCTGGCAGAATTCACCACTGCATGCGACTCATTGGTATGGCTGAACGTGCCTTGGAAATGATGGTAGAACGCAGCGTAGAGAGAGTCGCTTTTGGAAAGCCTCTGTTTAAATTGGGTGGCAACGCTGATATCATCGCCAATGCACGAATGAATATTGAAATGGCTCGATTGCTTACGCTTAAAGCTGCTTACCAGTTAGATCACTATGGAATTAAGCAAGCCATCAGTGAAGTGTCTCAGATCAAGGTCATTGCACCAAGAGTAGCCTGTGAAGTCATTGATCAAGCGATACAAATGTTTGGAGGTGCAGGGTTAAGCGACGACACAGCGCTAGCGTCCATGTATAGCTATGCTAGAATAATGAGATTAGCGGATGGGCCAGACGAGGTACACCTGTCTCAGATTGCCAAAGTAGAAATGAAAAAAATCGGGCTGCAAACATCGAAATGAATATCGAAGCTTCAGTCATAGGGTCATATATCACTCAAAAGCTACCTGATTTTACGGGTATTCCAGAAATTATACAATTTAAGGGTGGTGCCTCTAATCTTACTTTTCTACTTACTTTCGACAATAACAGTAAGCTGGTACTTCGAATGCCCCCGCCCGGTAAAAAAGCAAAGTCAGCACATAACATGGAGCGTGAATGGCGAATAGCAAGCGCATTATCAGGGCATTTTCCAGTGCCTAAAATGATGTTATTCGAGCATTCGGCAGAACTGATGGGTGATCAATTCTATCTAATGGAATACCTATCGGGAAATATCCCTCGTAAGAATCTTAGTAAGAAGATAAAGCCAACCGAAGATCTATATCCCGATCTATGTAACAGTTATATAACCACTTTAACTAAACTCCATCAACTAGACTATGCTGCACTAGGCTTACAAGATTTTTATAAAGGTGATGGGTATGTCAAAAGACAGGTTGATGGCTGGTCAAAAAGAATGGCGGATGCTATAACGCCTGGCTGTCGAGGCTGGGAAGAAATCGCCACTTGGCTGGACTCCAATCAACCACAGGATCAACCTCCTTGTATCATTCACAATGATTTTAGATTTGACAACCTCGTTTTTGATCCACTTCAGGCGAGCCAGATTATCGGCGTCTTGGATTGGGAATTGTCTACTGTCGGCGACCCATATATGGAAGTCGGCAGTAGTCTGGCCTACTGGATAGAAGGCAATGATCCGCTCAGTATGAAGATGCTACGGAGACAGCCAACACACGTCAAAGGCATGCTTTCACGGGATGAGCTACTTCAGTTATACTTTGAATCTGCAGGTAAAAAACGGGTAGACTTTATGTTCTATTATATTTTTGGCCTTTTTAGATTAGCGGTCATCGCTCAGCAGATCTATTACAGGTTTCATCATAAGCAATCAAAAAATAGGAGCTTTGCCGTATTTGGTCCAGCCGTTCAATTACTGATTAAATATTGCTCGATGCTGATTCGATCTAACTCTCATAGCATCAGTCAGAAACCCTTGAAGAAAATGGATGACCTGTATTATAGCCTTAGGATTATCTTCCAAACGCTTAAATAATGGCCTACCCTATGCATCAGGTGCTAGTTATTGTTGCAGGTCATTCATCAAGCAATAGAATGGCAATCGTAGAACTGGCTATTACAGCTTGTGACAAAGTAAAACTAAAAGTTACCAACAAAACCTACCCTCAATGAATAGCCTAGATAGACTTAACGCTCGATTTCCAGACAAAATAGCCCTGATAACAGGAGCTGCTTCAGGACTAGGAGAAGCATTTGCGTGCAGCCTATATCATGAAGGATGGACCCTACACTTGTGTGACAAGAATGAGCATCTACTTGCCAAAAGTGTCGGTGAATATGAGCATAACGATACTCAGATATTTAAATATCCACTTGATGTCAGCAACAAAGTAGATTTCGAGCGTGTTGCTCAAAGTGTCCTTAGTACTTCTTCAAGACTTGATCTTCTCATAAATAGTGCTGGTATCGGTGACGGTGAGTTTTTTGAAAATTATGATGACGAGCTCTGGCGCCAAATGATAGAGGTAAATCTCATGGGCACCTATCAAGGCGTTAGACTATTTTCGAAACAGCTTATTAGTCAAAAATCCGGTCATATCATCAATATTGGCAGCGCTGCAGGCTTTATGAATGCGCCTGGCATGTCCGCCTATAATGTGAGCAAAGCAGGAGTTTATTCTTTATCTGAGACCTTGTACCATGAATATAAGAGACACGGAATCGGTGTAAGTGTGGCGACACCTACCTTTTTCAGTACCAATATCATGTCAGATGCAGCTGGTAATCCAGCTATGAAACAGTTCGCACAATACCAGATGAAGAATGAATCTGAAACAGCTGCAACAGTCGCTACGGTAATACTAGCAGAGGCTAGCAAAGAAACCTTTCATATCCTGTTTCCCAAGCAAGCACGCAGTCATTGGCGTCTAAAGAAGTTCTTCCCGGGAATGGTCAGAAAACAATTTAAGAAACTGATTGAAAGAATGGATCGAGCATAAAAAAAGGCCAAATGATCTAGTCAAATGGCCCTTAATGTGAAATTATGTTTACTAGAAATCTAACAGTTTATCAAGTTTGTCTGAAGCAATATTAGCTTCTCCTTGCAATGACTCTTTCATAGCAGCTAAAGCCATTTGCTTAGCCATTTCAGCACTATAACCAATCCTTACTTGACACTCGATGTTCTTTGTTTTAGGATTTTTCTTGTACATCTCTACCAAACCGATCGTTCTACCCATTCTCATAGCGATGATACTTTTCGCCGCTGCTACTGTCTTTTGTAGCGTGGCAGCTTCCTCCTGGTTGATCTGATTATTGGCAATCTGATTATCAATTGTAGCAGCTATTTGCGACTCCATCTGGCTAGCGATCTCCAGTTTTGCTAACTCTGTAGCCTGCAGCTTTGCTGCTGACTGAGTACCTGCTAATGCGTTACCTGAAGATATCACAAACTTTGGATATCCGTAATCATCCTCTTGCAATTGCTTTTGATACGCTTGTTCGAGCTGCTTCTCTAATGGAAGATCTCCTGGTGCCACGAACCAGCCTTCTTTCTCAAAGCTCTTTGCTTCTTTTCTGGCCAGCTTAAGCTTGGTCTTAAAATCCTTCTCTTTGATTTTTTGTGCAGCAGCAGGCATCAAAGCAACCGCTAGCATGGCAATAGCCAAAATGTGTTTAAAAGTTCTCATTGCTTTATTTTCTAGTTAATTTAATAAATAATCAGTTTACTAATTGTACTTGGTTTTTGTGTTGTTGGGTTTTGTTTACCGTTGGTTAATTCGTAAACATTATTGGATACAAAAAAGTCCAATTCTCTTAAGAAGATTAATCCATCAGATTTAATATCTGCCTTACCTTCTTTGATACCTTCGATTAAGGAAAGTGTAAATACGCCATGTTCCCATTCAGCACTTTCCAAGGAACTTTCTTCCCCGGTGGAACCAGACATAATCACTACACCTACTTCATTAGATCCCATATCTCTCAAGGCCTCCGTATTCTTAACATACTTCTCATTCGATGCAATACTACCTCCTAGCGCTCCACTATGGCAGGTATCTAGGAACAGTAGCACTTTACAAGGGAGTGAGCCAAGCAATTCTGCTATATCATTCCAATTAAGACATGTCCCTACTAAGTTATCTTTGTCTGCATCATGTGTCAGCACATAATACAGTCCTTTATCATTGATTCCATGACTTGCAATAAACAAGACAACTTGATCTTTCGGATGCACAATTTGTGCCAAAGAGTCGAAGCTCGCAATTATGTTTGCCCGTGTGGCATCTTCATTTAGAATCAATTCCCCTTTGACTTCATTGTAGACAGGACTTTTTCCGGACGTAAATATCTGGTGCACTGACCTTGCGTCATCGTCTGCATACGTAAGATTAAATTCACTATTCTGAAATTCACTTACCCCGATACCTACAAAATACAAATCAGGTTTCTTATCAAAATCGAGTACGGTCGTCCCTGAGGCATCGCTATCTTTGAATCTAGGATTAATGAAGACACGCTTTTCTGATATAATCTTCGCGTTTTCAGTACTCACATAGACTTGGACAGTTGTCCTATAACTCCTAAGGTCGATAATTTCATCTATCTCCTTAATGTCTGTAATCCCTCTTTTGGCAGGCAAAGCTTGACCTTGCACGAGAATCCGAGTTTTCTTAATAGGATCTTCACTAAAAATGGTAGCTTTTATACGCACTCGGCCTTCCTCTACAATTGTTTGATAGGTTTCTGGATCATTCCAACGAATCTCAGGTTTATTTGGCAGTTGAATATTTGACTGGTCTCGAGCTGTATTTTCTACTTGATCTACACCTCCAGCAAAGAAGGCTTCATTGTATGTGCTGACATCGAAAAACTCTGCAAGCTCGTTCTTTTCCTTATTTAACTGCCAAGCCAAAAATTGCTCACCACCTGCGCTAGCAAGGTATTTACCCGTCTTATTCCAAAGGACCCACTCATATTTTTTAGTGACAAACAAATTGTACTTAAGCGATAGATCTGCAACAGACCATGCCTTGATAATCTGATCACCTCCATACGTATAGAAGTATTGATCATTGTTCACAATAGATAACACTTGCCCATTGTGTCCAGACAACTCGCTTATGAGTTGTCCATCGGTACCGTATACTTTCAATGTGCGATCACTTCCTACGACTAATTTCCCATCAGGCAACAGTGTATAACTCAGTATTCTTCCATCTCTGTCACTATTTTTTACCGCCAATGTTGCTCCAAAAGCAATTTGGTCACTCCCTACTTCCACGATAGAGAAGTTACCGTCGGAGGTGGTAGCGCCTTTGAAACCCGATAGCTTTGATTTATCACGGATGATTTGCTCCAAACCAAAATCAAAATAAGCATCCGCAATACGCTTAGAATCTTCAGCCAAGCCTAGTTTGTTTCCATTGATAAGTAAACCAGCAAAGGCTCTTCCTTGACCAGAAATAACATATTCAGGCGTCAGGTTTTTCATCGAGATACCCACAAGGGTACCTGCTCTTCCTAATCCCACAATCAACTGTTCGTCATCGGTGAAGTAAGCAGCTGTTCCATTTCTATTTGTGCTAAAAAGCGATGACAGTACTGAAGGATTATTCAAATCCACTACAAACTGCATGTCTCCACTGATAAAAATGTGATCTGAATACCGAGAGGCTACCAAAGAAACAATTGGGCTCTGACGCTGCGCGATCTGTCTTTTTAGATTTCCATTATACTCCCAGAAATTCACAATTCCCTTTTCACCCCCTGTGACAAAACCAAGTTTTGAAGCGGCTACTTTTTTCACCGCACCTAGATGATTTCTTAACGTAATAGGTTCAGACTGCTCAATACCCTCGGTCCGCCAAATCCTTGACGTTTCGTCATCTGAAACTGAAACTAGAAACTTACCATCAGGTGAAAAATCTATGTCATTAACTCTACCTTGATGCTGATACAATGAATACTTGAATTGGTAACCACCTAGTTCATTGAGAGTCTCCCAGATAATAATTCCTTTATCTGCACTAGAGCTCGCCAACCAGCGTCCATCAGGTGAAAACTCAAGGTCGGTGATTACATTGCTATGTCTAATCAATTGATCCACAATTTCCCCCTTTTGGAGATCAATGATTTTTATGTCATTTTCTGCACTGTAGCCAGCTACTGCGAGGTAACGGCCATCTGGTGTAATCGCTGCTGCATATAACATCCCCTCTGGTCCATTTTGACTAGAAGCGGGACGCATAGTCCGGTTAAGCACCTGGTCTCCATATTCCCATAAACGAATGGTCTTGTCATCACTGACGGTAATAAGCTCTCTTGTCAAGTCACTAAAAAGCACTTCATTTATAATCCCATTGTGACCTTGAGGATCTACCACTAAAAACTTTGCATCCTCATCCTGACCTACCAGTGTAAGAGTAGAAAGACATATTGCAATACTGAGAATTAGTTTTCCCATGTTACTTTGAAATTGAAACGTCAATAACTTCCATATACATATTTTCATAACTCATGATATCCGCGAGCCAATCATTGAATTTCTTGGAGCTGGTGGTCTTTGGGGACTCCGGACCATTATCAGTGAGTATAGGCTTACTAAATGGCTCCTTCGAAAACAATATATAGACTAGGTCCACTTCGTAGCTATAAGGCGTATATAATTCAAGCTCGTCAATTTGCTGTACCTGAAATAGGTCAAAGTAATTATACTGGTCCTCCGCTTTAAACAAAATATACTCTTTGTCCGCCTGGATCTTCACATTACTCATGTCCATCGTTTTATAGGGCAATATTTGAGCTGCTGTAGATTTATCATCGATGAACATAGTCAAATAACCACTTTCAGGACTCCTGAAATAAACCATTAAATCACCTTCATTACTGAATTCTTGTGACTCACAGTTCTTATCTGGACATTTCAGCGTCTTGACTTCAAATGCAATGCCCGCCTTATCTAAGCTTCTCGCCCGGCCTTCTACTGTCACAGATATGTACTGATCCTCTCCTTCGCTAAACACTTCAAATATTGGCTCTTTTGTATCCTTGAGCCAA
>JBLHTU010000171.1:0-6887 GCA_047627515.1 Cyclobacteriaceae bacterium
TGGTGGTCGATGCGCTCTGCAGGGAAAAGTAGCGAGGAGTTTTTTTTAGGTGGGCGCAATATGCCTTGGTGGCTACTTGGGATCTCCATGGTGGCAACAACCTTTAGTGCAGACACACCTAATCTAGTTACCGGGCTTGTACGCGAGGGCGGCGTATCTAAGAATTGGGCGTGGTGGGCTTTTTTGGTTACAGGCATGATCACAGTATTTGTGTATTCCAGGCTGTGGAGGAGATCTAACGTTATTACTGATTTAGCTCTTTACGAGATGAGATATGCTGGCAAAGCAGCCTCCTTTCTTCGGGGGTTTAGGGCCTTATACTTGGGAGTACTGTTCAACTGCCTGATTATGGGTACAGTGACCCTTGCCGCGATTAAGATCGGCGCCGTTATGTTTGGCTTGCCACCTTGGCAAACCGTGGTTGCCACTTCAGTGATAGTGGTTATATACAGTACGATCGGTGGTATTAAAGGAGTGATCTGGACAGATTTTTTCCAATTTATGATCGCGATGGTTGGTGCCTTTTACGCTGCCTATGTTGCTGTAAGCCATCCTTCGATTGGTTCGTTCAGTTCTTTACTTTCTCATCCCAATGTGAGCGACAAGCTTGCTTTGATACCTGACTTCAGTAATCCTTCTATTTTGATATCCATGTTTATCATTCCACTTGCGGTTCAGTGGTGGTCTGTTTGGTACCCTGGATCAGAGCCAGGAGGAGGAGGCTATATAGCACAACGAATGCTCGCCGCAAAAAATGAGAATCATGCGATTGGCGCTACGCTGCTTTTCAATGCCGCGCATTATGCATTGAGACCTTGGCCTTGGATTATTGTCGCCTTAGCATCGCTTGTTATTTTTCCTGATTTGGATGCGATTCGAGAGGCGTTTCCATCTGTATCAGAACAGTACATCGGTGACGATTTGGCTTACCCAGTGATGATGACCTTGCTAGGACCTGGCTGGCTGGGTTTGGTGGTTGCATCGCTGATTGCTGCCTTTATGTCTACTATTAGTACACACCTCAACTGGGGTTCCAGTTATATAGTCAATGATTTCTACGCCCGTTTTGTTAAGGCAGATGCATCCGAAAAGGAGAAAGTGCTTGTGGGTAGAATTTCTACCATCCTACTGATGGTCATTGCTGGAACTTTTGCGCTGACTTTCCTTGAGAATGCTACACAAGCTTTTAATATATTAATCCTGTCAGGAGCGGGAACGGGTGGGATTTTCCTATTGCGATGGTTTTGGTGGCGAATCAATGCAGTGGCAGAGATTACAGCAATGGTTTCTGGCATTATCGTAGCGATGGTTTTGGTCTTATTTGTACCAGATGAGGCCGTAACTTTCACCTATTTAGATGCCTTTGCAGCTAAACTAGTCTTGGCGACCATCGTGACCTCATGTACATGGGTTTTTGCTATGTATATAACACCACCAGAATCTTTTGAGACACTCAAATCTTTCTACAAACAGACAAGTCCGGGGGGGCCTGGATGGAAGTGGCTACATAAAGAGTCGGCTTCACGAGGAGTAGATATATATGAGGAGGCTCAGTGGGATCTTCCTAGAAACTTGTTGATGGTGTTTACAGGGACTGTGACGATCTATGCAACCCTATTTGCTACAGGCCAGTTTATCTATGGAAACTGGATATCGGCATTGTGGCTTACCTTACTAACAGTCGTCGGCGGTTTTTCCACACATAGAGTCTGGCTTCATTCTGAGAAATTACATAGCTAAAATTGAACTTATGACACCACCTATTAATAGAAGATCATTTGTGAAAACAGCAACCGTAGTTGCCGCAGGGACATTGACATTGCCTCACTTGGCTGCCGCTAAAAAAACGAATCTTGCTGAAGTTAGGGTTGGGTTCGTTGGTACAGGTTTGAGAGGTCGAAATCATGTAAACAACATTCTTGATTTACCTGGCACAGTTTGTACAGCCTTCTGTGATATTGACCCTGACGCGGTTGCCAAAACGTATGACTTGATAGACACAAAAGGTCACAAAAAGCCGGTAGTATATACTGGTGACGATCATTCTTATTTAGAGATGTTCGAAAAGGAGGATTTAGATGCAGTGGTCATTGCGACCAATTGGAGATGGCACACACCCGTATGTCTTGCGGCAATGGAAGCAGGTATTTATACTGCTGTCGAAGTTTCTGGCGCTTTTTCTGTGGACGAATGTTGGGACCTTGTGGAGACTCAGCAGCGAACTGGAGTACATCTGATGTTTCTTGAAAATGTTAATTACAGGCGGGACGTGATGGCTGTGATGAATATGGTACGTGATAATGTTTTTGGAGAACTCTTGCATTGCAGAGGAGGTTATCAGCATGATTTGCGAGCTGTCAAATTCAATGATGGTGAGGGTGGGCTAGTGTATGGCCCTGAAGCATATGGCGAGGCAAGGTGGAGAACTGAGCATTCTATCAGAAGAAACGCTGAACTTTATCCGACGCATGGTTTGGGGCCGATCAACGTGATGCTAGATATTAATCGTGGCAATAGACTTACCAGCGTTTCCTCATTCGCGACTAAATCAAGAGGACTTACAAATTTCATCAAGGAACATCCTGAAGGCGGTGAGCAACACCCTTACAATCAGATTAATTGGTCATTGGGGGATATAGTGACGTCGACGTTATCTACTGCAAGAGGAGAGACGATCATTTTGACGCACGATACTAATTTGCCAAGGCCCTACTCTTTAGGTTTTAGAGTGCAGGGAGTTAAGGGATTAGCGGAGTTTGATTACGGTACACGGCGGGTGCATGTGGAAGGTATATCCGAAGCGCATCGATGGGACGAGTGGGATACTTGGCTAGCAAAATATGACCATCCTCTTTGGAAAAAGTATGGAGAGGAAGCGGTAGACAAAGGACATGGCGGAATGGATTTCTTTTTAGATCGAGCGTTCATTGAAAGCGTACGAAATGATCTAGCCCCAGTTATAGATGTGTATGATGCAGCTACCTTGCGTGTCATTACTCCCTTGTCTGAACAGTCTATTCGTCAAGGCGGAGTACCTCAGGAAATTCCTGATTTCACAGAAGGAAAGTGGATGCATCGTAAGCCGGTGTTCGCTATGGGTGATCTATGATTTGATGTCTGTTTGCAATTACTTCATGCAACGAGAGTGAGTGCAGTACGATCATTGCTTTGAAAGTATTATTGTTCCACTATACCAAGAAGTAAGGGGCTCTGTATAGGCTTAAGTATTATTGGTATCATAGCAGAAGAGGGAAAGTCCATTTGCAGATCCTTAGCAATTCAAAATCAATTAATTCGTTGCTGATATTTTTCAATCAACTCATTTGAGCTAATTTATTGTACATAAATACAATAAATAATTTCTATTCTTGGTTTGTCTTATTACATTAGTTGTACAAAAAGCAATACAAAGATGAAAGGTGATCATATTGGGGAACTCGAAGAGTTGGTTTTGCTTGCTATTGGGTCTTTCGGGGAACTCACATATGCACTGACAATTCTTCACACGATTAAAGAGCAAACAGGCAGAGAGCTAGATGTCACAGCTATTCATTCGGTACTGCGACGGCTAGAAGTTAAGGGAATGGTTAACTCAGAAATGGGTGGGTCGACAGCTCAGCGAGGGGGCCGAAGAAAGCGTTATTTTAAGCTGACTGTGGCAGGAAGAGAAGTACTTGATGCGACGATGCTGTCGCGGATGGAGCTGTATAAGAAGATGCTGAGTTTGTCTGTAAAGGGTAATTGATATCGGATCTTCGGTCTTTTCATGAGCTATCAAGATCGTTAAATTCTAATTACTGATAGACAGTTTCTTAGAAACAAGTTCAGTCAGTTTTTGGATGAAAATAAAACCGAGACATAATGATGACATGAGGTAGGGTAATGATAGACACCAGCACAAAAAACAAAGTAATTAGTGGCCAACTCAGTTTTAGATGCAATGAGATCGAGATGATAAGTATTATGCCAACCCAACTAATAGCCGAGTAAGGAGCCGCTTTTTTGACCCATGATAGGAGGTTGAAATTCTTTTTAGATTTTCTTAAGCGAGAAAGTTGAAAGCTGGTCGAATCATAAGCATGCCAGAAAGAAAAGAAGACTGCAAATGCGACGAGCAAGGAAGTATATCGAGAGATAAGATAGATTAGTAGTAGCTCTGCAAACTGATGCAACAGTACTTTATATGAGCTGAAAGTAAACAGAAATAGGAGTGGTGTGCAGGCGCCAATCAGGAAATAATATCTATACTGCGAGAAAAATTGAAAGGCGGATTCATCTACTAGGTATGGCACGATTAGAGCTTTCGTTTCGCTTAGATGTGGAAAGAAAATCAGTAGCAATGCAGAGAGACCCCACAGGAAATAGCTGACTTGATCCCATCTTTTATTTTGAATGTTTTTAATCAGCTGTGCTTCGCCAAAGTGGTAGGCTGATATGGCAAGGAAAACGACAAACGCAAAGGTTTTGAAAAAGTACCACACGGCCACGTAAGCTAGCATCACAGCTAGATAGGAGACAATGAATTTCCAAAGGGGCAGATGTTTACTTGTTTGACTTCCCGTATTTTGCCACAATAGATGATCAGTTGCTCCGTGTGGGATACCGAGGATCAGAATTAGGGCAAATGCATATCCTAACTCTAGTAGTGTATCACCGATGCCTAAAAAGAGGAGTATGGTTGCAATAGAAATAATGAGTTTATGCAGTAATGGCATATCTAGATTTTTTGGCCAAAGTTCTTAAAAAGGGTACCCAGGGTAGACGACCCATGATGAGCATTTCTTCAGCTACAGTTGTCTCTTCATCCAAAAATTTAAGTACCCGAGACATAGGTTGATTTTTAAATAGGTACTTCATAATGTCCGCCACCACTCGCGGTTGTTCGTGCATGATTTGGAGAAGTAGTGAATCATAGAACAGAAATCGGTCTCCGTTTGGTTCTATCGGTTCAAGCCCTTGTAATATTAGAATGATGGCTTGCGCATGCTTCTGAACATTCATGAAAGTGTAGCCAGTAGTGGGCTTCGTATCGCCTCCCATAGTTCCGATTCTAAAGACTCTGTGGTTAGGTCGAGCCTCGAAGCAATGGTTGGTCATCGGGATACTACCTTTTTCGGTTTCAGAAATAGAGTACTCATCAACTTTAAGTTGAACTTTTAGGTATTGCTCGATTTCACGCTCGTAGGCAGTAGCACTGAATGATAAGTCTTTGCTAAATTGTGTGTACTCCACAAGCGCTTCAGTCTCCGAATAGGGTAAGAAGTAAACGAAGCTGGCGGCATCGTCTTGCTTAACACGAAAATCCATTAGTATGGGTTTTTCGGGATCAAAAGAGGGTTGCTCTGTTTTGATTTTCCAGCCCGTAAAATTTTGCCAAAGCAAAAGACAGTTGTCTGCTGCGATGTTAGATCGTGTAATGCTGTCGATTATAAATCGGCCTTGATATTGCTGGTCTCCGACATGTATTTTAGTCAGATCTGGTTCACTAACCATCTCCGAAATGGCCCCATTCACAAAGGAGATGCGTTTATCTCGACGTATTTTTTGAAAGACTTCATTATAAAAGTCTATGCTGTGTATTGTGTAGTAGGTGTATGGATTGATCTCTTCATAACGAACGAAATCATCACACGCAAAACCTAGTTTATTCCATTGCTGTTTTCCAGCGCATTGATAGTGGGGTGCGTCCTTACTCCAGAAGCTCCAAGTACGGTCATTTTCATTTTTTACCTGTTGATCGATGATCAAAACAGATGAAAATGAAATTTCGGATTCAAGTAGATGATGAACAAAGCTGAGTCCACCCAATCCTGCTCCAGCAATAATGTAGTCGTAAGTCATAGCGTAATAAGAATCGGCTCTCGAAACCTAGTATGTGTCGTAAGACAGGGTCGAATGTTTCCCACATCTAATGTAGGAGTGTGGGTAACGAGAGCCGATTCTAAAATTGAGCTAAATTATGCAGTTGCATTTTTGCTCTTAGAAGATATAGCTAGGCTATAAATCACTAGACCGAAACCGATCTTATTTACTGCATCACCGATGTTGTAAATCAAGTCCATTGAAGCAAGTGGTAGTACACCGCTCAACCAACCGTCAGTTTCAATTGCCATGTAACCAATTGGATAGATTGCCCAACCTACAAGGACGAACCAACCTAGTGTGCTGAAGGCTTTTTGTAGAATTGGATCATTTGAGCTGTTCGCAAGTTTCTTAGCGCTTCCAAGCCATACTTCGTATAGGATACCAACATAACCAAGCGTAGAAACGATACCCCAGATTACACTACTTTCTCTACCGATGGTCTCACCAATATAACCAGCAACTAGCATCCATACAGAGTAACCGATCAATTTCCACATTAGGCCAATCTTAGCTCCGAAAGCTTTTAGGATTAGATAGAATTCAACACACATCAATGGAACTGTAAGCGTCCAATCTATGTATCTTAATGCTGTTGGGCTGTAACCATTTTCGATCCAAAACTCTCGCATGTAGTAGTAATGCACTGCAGCGATAAAAGTGATCAAACCGGAGACAAGAAGAGAAGTCTTCCACTTGCCTTCAACACTACTTCTCTCCATAAAAAAGAAGACAGTAGCGGCGGCCATGGCCATTGATCCAACAAAAAAGGTAAAACCTACGTAATCAGTAGATAGCAGGGCAGCTGCCAAAATCGAATTTAAAGTATTCATAGTACTATAAGTTTGTTATACAATTTGGCAACTCCCTGTCTTTTTATTTTGTTCACTTATTTGTCAGAAAAAGTACACAACTATTGAGTATTTGTTAATTAACTCCATTTTATTCTTAGGATATTTCAATATGTGTCGTGAATCTTCTGTTTGATTGAGCAGATTGTAATCACGGTATAAATATTGTATGCT
>JBLHTU010000172.1:0-6845 GCA_047627515.1 Cyclobacteriaceae bacterium
ACAAGCAAGGCTGGCAATAGTTAGACAAGTATAATGAATCAAGCCAAAAATATTCTAGGATCACCCTTACAGGAATGCAGCACAAAACCACTCACCGGATGGAATAGGAATGGATGTTGTTAAACTGTACCCTCAGATAATGGCACACATACAGTTTGTGCAGAAGTAACAAAAGCGTTTCTTGACTTTACAAAGACCAGAGGAAATGACCTTGGTACGCCAAATCCTCAACATAATTTTCCTGGACTAAAGCGTGGAGATAAGTGTTGCTTATGTGTATCTAGATGGCTTGAAGCATATCATGCAGACTGCGCCCCTAATATAGTGCCGGAGGCTACACATATTAAAACACTGGAATTTATTCAATTCCCTGTGCTAAAAGACTTTTTCACTTAACCCCTAACTGATAAACAGGTCGATTTGAGATTTAAAAATAGGATATTCATTGAAACAATGGACTGGACCTAGCTCGATCTTGCAAAGCATATAGCTAGTTGATTGAGGTCATTTGATTTTTCTTTAAATCAATGATCACCAGCCCCAACTCCCTTTTTGACCTTTAAAAGGCCCTACAACATTCTTTGTTATCCATCCACCATAATAGTCACCAGGCTGCGCTTTCACCAATTCATCATTGACTAGACATTGATCTACTTTGTGTGCATACACAGCTATTTTACCAACTAGATCAGCGTAATTAGCAGCTGGCCTCTCATAACCCCAGCCAACAGAGATCATCTTTTTGTTTGGAATCACAAGATCGTAATAATGAGCCTTCCCCTTGAATTCGCAGAAACTTGAGCGATCTGTCTTTTGAAGAGATCCGGCAATAAAATCAACAACTGGTATATAATATACTGGTGGGTGCGACGTCTCAAGCATTCGATATGCACTTCTACTGTCGCAAATGACTCGCTCTCCAGCAATTACACGTACATGTCCAGAGAATGGTTCTAACCGTGGGGGTCTTGGATAATCCCATACAGACTCTTGGCCATCACTAGGTTTCGCAGGTTCAATTTTCATAGCAATAATAACTGCCTACTTCTCAAAAAGTTGACATAAAAAAAGCTCTTCTAAATAAATAGAAGAGCTTTATTTCTTGAAATATCTATGTATTAGTCTACCAACTCTACATTTACAGCGTTGATACCTTTTCTACCTTGCTCTGTTTCAAACTTAACTTTGTCGTTTTCACGAATCTCATCGATTAGGCCACTTTCGTGAACAAAAATGTCTTCTCCTGAATCTGAGGGCTTAATAAAACCAAAACCTTTGGTTGCATTAAAGAACTTAACTGTTCCTTCTTTCATAATAATAGTATGTAATAAATAATAATTGTTACTAAATGACTCCATCAACACCTAAATGACTTTGGAGGTTCTGATAAGTAATGGTAGTGGTAAGGTATTAGATCTTATGGGGATTAATAACTGAGACTTGCCTGATACTTAGCTTTGCAAATATATACTTAAAATCGTACTTGACAACTATCAACGTCAAAATAGTACGAATTAAAGCGCATATTCCTCTTATTATCGATCTAAATTTCGTTTTCTAGTCCTTTGCAGCAAGTACTTTGGCTTTTTGAGTAAAAAATCATGTGTGCATCAGTGCTTCATTACACTAAGAATTTCTTCATAATCTAGCGGCTTTTTGAAGCACTTTTTGATAATACCACTTGATAAAGCATGATTTATCTCCTTCGTATCATCCATTCCCGTCAATAAATAGTAAGATTTTTTAGGATACTTTATGTGTGCCTGTTGTATGAACTCCAGCCCTGTTAAGCCTGGCATCTGCATATCACTAATAACCACTGAGATATCTGGATTATTATCCAAATAACGCATGGCCTCATTACCCGTATTTGCCGTTACAACATTAACCTTATTCCTAAATGTAGCCTTAAACAAGAAAACATTGGGCTCCTCGTCGTCCAAGTATAGAACGGTAATTAAACTGAGCTCATTCATAGAGGTAGCAAGATTCCGCTCACTATATTATTCATAAATCACATCGCCAGAATTTTCAAACCATTCTCTATAGTAATCCGTGTGGATCTTCTCAATTTGATTTCGTTTTACCTTCATCGTTGGTGTCAACAAACCATTTTCTACTGACCAGTCTTCTTTCATAACAATGGCTTTCTTGAGCCTCTCATGCTTATCCAGTGTCGGATTGATCTCTTTGATCGAGGCAATCAAACTCTTTGATAATTCCTCCCTGCTCTTACGTTTGGCATCTTCAGAAATGATGACCAATGCGATCGGCTGTGGGATACCAGTGCCTACTACACAAACTTGCTCAATATCAGGACTTTTCAACAGCTCTAGTTCTATCGGGGCTGGGGCAATATATTTTCCCTTATCCGTTTTAAATTGGTCTTTGACTCGACCTGTAATAAACAAGTACCCATCATGGTCATATTCCCCAATATCGCCGGTACTCAAATACCCCTCTTTATCTAGTACTTCTGCTGTCTGCTCAGGCATCTTATAGTATCCGACCATCGTGCCTTGCGCTTTGAGAAGTATTTCTCCTTGAGCGGATAGCTTTCCTTCACAACCTAGCAATGGTTTTCCAACAGACCCCTTTTTATTAGCACCCGGCAAACAAAAATGTGAATGAATACAATCCTCGGTCATACCATATCCCTGCAAAATGGTGATACCTATTTTCTCATACCAATCAAGCATACTGACGGCTATCGGAGCAGCACCTGAAAAAATGTATTTTGCTCTCGACAAACCAAGAGCTGCTTTCAATTTCTTTCGGATCACATTTTTTATGATCGGTATACTCAGTAGTGTATTCAGCTTCGACTGAGGCATTTTCTGTAAGATCTTCTCTTGGAATTTGGACCAAATGCGAGGAACAGCAAAAAACAAATGAGGCTGTGTTTCCGCTAAATCAGCCGCGAATGTATCCAGAGACTCCGGAAAACTGTATGAGGCACCTCGATACATACCTTGAATTTCGATACCTATCCGTTCGGCTATATGTGACAATGGTAAGTAGGAAAAAAGCTTTGCTTGATCAGGCATATCAAACTCTTCACGCGTGATATTACCCATGGTGTTGAAGGTCGCAACAGAGTGCATTACACCTTTTGGCACACCTGTTGTTCCTGATGTATAAATGATCGTCAGCAAGTTATCAGGCTTTTGTTCTGCAAACTGAGTCATTGGTTCATTCTTAGCGACGAGATCTTCCCAGCTATCGCCGTCTTCCATCCCCTGCATCCTCACGCCAATTTTTGTGATATCGGTCGGAATCCCTGCTTTTTGCTCCTCATAGTCATCCAGTTTGCCTAAAATCACTCCTTTAGATTCGCTGTGTTCTAGTATATGCTTGATCGTCTCTGAGCTCAAGGTTGGGTAAATAGGAACCGACACATAACCTGCCATCATAATGGCCAGATCTGCCATCAACCATTGAGCACAGTTTTTAGAGATTAATGCTACTTTGCTGCCCTCTGGCCATCCATAAGATTTCAAACCCGCGGCAAGCTTCTTAATTTCTTCTGCTCCCTCACGATAAGAATACTTCTTTATGGTACCAGAAAGTCTTTGAACATATAGATCGTTATTTGGCGTTTGATTTTCCCAATACAAAAACGCCTCAAGGGGTGATTTGAATTTTTTCATGTGAAGCAAAATAATAAAAAATAATGATACACCTATTCAATTTTTTATGGGTACTAAAAATGCCTGTTATCAGAATTATAAAATCAAATAAATCTTAATTCTGTGATCGCCTACCATGGATAATTAATGTACCTTCCCTCCGATTTAAAATAATGAATCCTTCATGCCAACAGAAACTTTAATTATAGCAGGTGCAATCATCGTCGGACTGTGGATCTTTCTTACCATAGTCCCCATCAATCTTTGGGTTACAGCGATATTTTCAGGCGTTCAAGTCAATTTGTTTGTGCTTGTATTCATGCGTTTCCGAAAAGTACCAGCTAAGCTGATTGTCAACTCTATGATTCTCGCAAGTAAAGCAGGTATCAAAGGCATTACCTCTGACGTGCTTGAGACGCATTATTTGGCCAACGGTAACTTAGTAAATGTTATTAAAGCTTTAATTGTTGCTGACAAAGCAAACTTAGGACTAGACTTTAAACAAGCAACAGCCATTGATCTGGCGGGAAGGGACGTATTACAAGCTGTTCAGGTGTCAGTAAACCCATACATTATCTCCGTTCCAAAAATCACAGCAGTATCAGTAGATGGAATTCAATTGATCTGCGAAGCAAAAGTCACCGTTCGGACCAATATCAAACAATTGGTAGGTGGAGCAGGTGAAGAGACCATTAAAGCCCGTGTTGGTCAAGGAATTATTTCCTCTATTGGTATGGCCAGTAACTACCTTAAAGTATTAGAGGCACCTGAAAGTATATCGAAAGAAGTGCTCAAAAACGGATTAGACGCTGGAACTGCTTTTGAAATATTATCCATTGATATCGCTGACATCAATATTGGAAGAAATATCGGTGCCAAATTACAAATTGATCAGGCTATGGCTGATTTGAGTATCGCAAATGCTAGGGCAGAAACAAGGCGTGCCATGGCTGTGGCATTAGAGCAGGAGATGCAAGCGAAAGCAAAAGAAGCTCAAGCGGCAGTGATCAGGGCTGAGATTGAAGTTCCAATTGCTCTTTCCGCTGCATTAAGCAGAGGTCAGTTCTACCAAACCACAAAAACTCCAGCTAAGAAAAAATAAATCCAGTGCTAACTTGACCCTATCAATTTATGGGGTCTCTATTAATCTGGGTAACTTCGCGCTTTCAAAGCATTTAGTTAGTATGGTCTCTACTCAGAATCTCTCTCTTCAATACGGAAAAAGAGTATTGTTTGATGATGTAAACATCAAATTCACAGCCGGCAACAGCTATGGTATCATTGGAGCCAATGGCGCAGGTAAATCGACTTTTCTGAAAATTCTTTCGGGTGAAATTGCAGCAAATTCCGGCTCTGTGCATATCGAGCCTGGGAAACGGATGGCTGTATTGAAACAGAATCACTTTGAGTTCGATGAAGTACCTGTTCTCAATACCGTCATGCAAGGCCATTCTGAACTATGGCAGATTATGCAAGAGAAAGATGCTATCTACATGAAACCAGATTTTGATGAAAAAGATGGAATCAAGGCATCAGAATTAGAGGCACAGTTTGCTGATATGGATGGATGGAATGCTGAATCCGACGCTGCTGCCCTTCTTAGTGGATTGGGGATCGTAGAGGCAAATCATTACAGACCTCTAAAAGATCTCAATGGTAACGAAAAAGTACGTGTCCTTTTAGCGCAAGCACTCTTCGGTAATCCTGATATATTGATCCTAGATGAGCCTACAAATGATTTGGACATCCACACGGTCAGCTGGCTGGAAGATTACTTGATAGAATTTAATAATACACTGCTTGTCGTTTCGCATGATAGACACTTTCTGGATACAGTGTGTACACACGTAGCAGACATCGACTTTGGTCAAATCAAACTCTATACTGGTAATTACACATTCTGGTATGAGTCAAGCCAACTAGCGCTGCAGCAACGATCATCTGCCAACAGGAAAGCCGAGGATAAGAAAAAGGAATTGCAAGAATTTATTGCTCGATTCAGTGCTAATGCTTCTAAATCAAAACAAGCAACGAGCCGCAAGAAGCTCCTCGAAAAGATAAACGTTGATGATATTCAGCCGTCAAATAGAAAGTATCCAGCCATCATCTTTAATCAAACTAGAACAGCGGGAGATCAAATACTTGAGACCAAAGGCCTCTCCTATTCCAGCGGTGGAGAGACCTTATTCAAGGATGTAGAAATTTTTGTTAACCGAGGTGAAAAGATTGCAGTAGTCGGCGAGGACAGTTTGGCAATATCAAGCTTCTTCCAAGTGCTTATGGGCGAAAAAGAAGCAGATTCGGGGGAATTCAAGTTTGGGCAGACAATTACTACAGCGTATTTGCCAAATGAAAATGATCAGTTCTTTCATTCAGACGATAATCTTATCGACTGGCTTAGACAATATTCAGAAGGCGAAAAAGATGAAGTTTTCGTCAGGGGTTTCCTAGGGAAAATGTTGTTCTCTGGCCAAGAAACATTGAAAAAGTGTTCAGTACTTTCTGGAGGTGAAAAGGTCAGGTGTATGGTGTCAAGAATGATGCTCCAAGGTGCCAATGTGCTAATACTAGACGAACCAACAAACCACCTAGACCTTGAATCTATCACTGCTTTCAATAATAGTCTACAAGAATTTCCAGGTACCGTATTATTTACTTCGCATGATCATACTTTCACGCAAACTATTGCTGACAGGATCCTCGAGTTGAGACCTGATGGCTCTACTGATATGCTGGGGACCTACGATGAATACCTTGAGAAAAAAGAAGCAGCGCTGCTAGCTAATAAATAATATGCTTGAACTAGGACAATATCAAACACTCGAGCTACTAAGACTAACGCCACCCGGCGCTTTTCTGGGTAATGAAGCCGGTAGTGAAGTACTATTACCCAACAAGTATGTCCCGACAAATGCAGCCGTTGGTGACAAAATCCATGTGTTTATATACATGGATTCAGAAGATCGTATAGTGGCCACTACACGTGAGCCTTACGTCCTGAAGGATGAATTTGCTTGTCTCAAAGTAATAGATGTTAATAACTTTGGTGCATTTTTAGATTGGGGTCTTGAAAAAGACTTGCTGGTACCTTTCAAGCAACAAAATAGCAATATGAGGGTAGGCCAATGGTACCTGATCTACCTCTATCATGACGAGCAGTCAGATCGACTAGTGGCTACTGCCAAAGTCCACCCTTTGTTCGAAAAAGAGAACATT
>JBLHTU010000173.1:0-6830 GCA_047627515.1 Cyclobacteriaceae bacterium
CGATATCGCGATAGCTTGGGCCGTTGACCTTCGATGCTACGGCATGGCAGGCCTTACAGTCGGAAGCGGCGATGACCTGCTCTCCTTTTGACAATACATTTTGTTGATGACCAAGATTGGCCATGATCACATCTTCTCCTTCGGGTAAATAGGTGAATGTAATTTTCACCTGTGAAGCATCGAATGTACCTTCATCTGTAGTGCCATCTTCTTTGTCTTGAAGTATCACGCGGTATTGCACCTTTCCTTTGTCAGACCACTGTAAGTCTGAGCTGCTGACTTCGATTGTAAGATCAGGGGCAGCATTTCCAGCTATGATTTTTTGCGAGGCTCTGCCCGAAGCGCCAGTTGGGTCTGTTACTGTTAAGCTGACGGTATAGAGGCCAGGTTGATCAAAAGAGAGTAGGGGGCTGACCTCAGAAGAGACTGGTTTCCTGTTGATCGCCCACTCATAGGTCAAAGAATCAAAATCATCATCAATAGAAGCATCGCCTGAAAAAGCAATCTGCAATGGAACCTCCCCTGTTTTTGTATTGCTACGGATGCGGGCAATCGGAGAGAGATTACCTGATTGATAGGTCACTCGGCTGAGTCTGGCATCGAGGTTTTGTGCAATCCAAGTTTGTCCATATTCCAGTATGTATAAGGCACCGTCCGAACCAAACATCATATCCATTGGGTGAGAAAACTCTTCATAAGGCATGAATGCATCCGCTTTCACAAGTTGTTGTGCATCATCAAGCGTAACTACATAGATCCAATCACGCATCCATTCGTAAATAACCCACTTATTTTCAAAATAGTCTGGAAATTGAGTCAATGTATTTGTGTAATCAGAGGCATGATAGACTGGACCTGACATCGGATTTACGCCACCGTCGTCTAACCAAGGGAAGTTCCTAGTTCCTGCATAGCCATACCATATCATGGATGGCTGAGCGGGCGGTAAAGCTATAAGTCCTGTATTGTTTGGTGATTGGTTGATCAGGTTTTGAGGGTCAAATTTGTCGCCCACTTCATTGGTCTCAAAATCAAAATTAAAGTATGCTTGATTGTTACCTCTAGTGTAGGGCCAGCCCCAGTTTCCTGCTTGTTTGGCTTGGTTGTACTCTCCTAATCCTTCCGGCCCACGCGTGGAGTCGGGCTCGCCGGCATCTGGACCCACATCCCCCCAGTATAGGTTCCCTGTTTGACTATCTATAGAGTACCGAAATGGATTGCGGCTGCCCATTACATAGATTTCTGGTCTAGTATTATCAGTGCTTAACTCAAACAAGTTGCCTTTGGGAATGCTATAGGTACCATCATCTTCAGGCTTGATACGAAGGATTTTGCCCCGTAGGTCATTGGTATTACCTGCAGACTTCTGTGCGTCCCATAGTTGCCGATCTGTGCGTTCATCAATCGGCGCGTAGCCTGCGGATTCAAATGGATTGGTATTGTCACCGATGCCGATATACAGCAAGCCCTTTTTATCGAATTCCAGTGAGCCGCCACTATGGCAGCATTCTCGCATGACCGAAATAGTTAATAGTACTTTCTCAGAAGCCAGGATCAATGAATCGCTCTCCAAAGTGAAACGCGAAACCCGCTGAATGGGCTCAGGTCCGGCAGGGCTATAGAATAGGTAGATCCAGTTATTTGTGTCAAACTCCGGATCAACAGCAAGGCCTAACAGACCATCTTCATTTTCGTAGAATACATCTAGTTTCCCAGACAGCGTTGTTTCCATTTTTTCAAAATCAAACAGCTTAATATTTCCGGGGCGTTCAATAAATAGAATACCTGTACCCGGTATTTCTGCCAGCTCCATGGGCTCAAATAGATTGAAATCGAGTACTTCTTTACGAAAGCGATTTTCTAAAGGGACTCGATGGGTGGTGGCCTTGTCATAAGTAAGTGCATCGCTGGTCATGACATACTGTAATCCTGCTAGCAGATGTTCTTGAAAATTCTTATCTGCAAAAGTTTCATCTCTATGGCCTAGCCCGGTGTAGAAAGCTCGGCCTCCATCAAACGTATGGTACCAAGAAAGAGGGTGATTTTCACCCATATTTCCGCCTTTATAACTTGCTTCATACAGATTAAGTAAAGGGTTGATAGAGGGGTTGATTTCCTTGTAATTGTACCATTCATCCGTCAAAGTCCAGGGCGTCGGGAGATGATTGGTCGCAGCATGATCTGAATGTAAGACAAGAGCTTCTGCTTTTTGTATCTCTGGGTGGCTATCAAAGTAAGCTCCTACCAGTTGACCATACCATTTCCAATCGTATTCTGTATCGGCCGCACTATGAATACCCATAAACCCACCGCCAGCCTGAATGTATCGCTCCATTTCAGCTTGCTGCTGATCATTTAGGATATCTCCTGTGGTATTGAGGAAGATAATAGCCGCATAGTCTTGTAGTACTTCCTCTCTAAATTGTCGAGGGTCTGAAGTTGTATCCACTGCAAACCCATTGGCTTTGCCTAGCTCTGAAATAGCTTGCTGGCCCACTGGAATAGAAGTATGTTGGTAACCTTCCGTGCGACTGTAAACCAGAACTTTTTTACTGGTTTTGTCACAAGACCAAAGTATCGAAGAAACAAGCAGTAGCAGGAGAAAACCTCGCATAATTTATAGGGATAAGTAGTCGCGTCGCCAAGAGCTTTCAGCAACACGAGGTCATGAGTAGAATTATTTATCAGCAGTCATTAAATCAATCTCATCTGTCATCCCAGTCATTTCCCACCTGCTGAGCGCAATCGGTATGTTACCGACGCTATTGAGCTTATCCATGAAATCTTTCAATTGGAATTCTTCACCATTTAGCTCTTTGATGCGCGCATATTCCGCCATTGTATTTTCCAGTAGGTACTTGCCAGTGATATAACTGGTGCCATACCCTGGCTGTCGTAAATAAAGATGCTGCTCAAAGATCAGTAGGTCTTTCTCAGTTTTCATCCAGCCCCTCGGCGTATAATTGGAGTGTATTGTACCGGCTTCTTCCATTGTCATGTCGTTGGCATGGGCATAAAGAGAGCCTAGGCCTCTGGCTGCTCGTTGCGCAATCATTATGTAGACAATCTCTCGTACTCTTGGATCATCGTCATAAAGTCCCGCTTGCATAAACATCTCTTCGACAGCGGTCGCAGTTCCTTCGTTTCTCGAATCAAAAATATTGTAAAGTACGGGGCCTTTTCTGATGGGACTAGGGTTAGGCTCATAGTTCATTCGAGCCAATTCGAACCAATGGTAAAAGTGTGAGTACAGAGGCCGAGGGTCATTATGAGCTGTAATCCAAAAGAAATTTCGTGTTTCCTCTGGCACAAACGCACCTAAATGAGCTCGCAGTGCTGGCTCGAAATAGTCTTTGACACTTACAATTTCATCTTCTTCGAGGAATTTCAGTAGGCTTATTGCAGATCGTTCTGCAAGTGCATCGTACGCCTCAACAGAATTTGCTGCAACTAATTGCGGGCGTTTGCGATTGCGGTGTTCTTCTAGTTTGAGGGAAGACCAAGCGCGGGCGATTTCTCGCTTTAAAATCATCACTTCATCTTCCCAAGTAAGAGGTACTAAATGCACGTTTTGTAAGTACCAAGTGTAATTTTCTTTACCAATTCCAGACGGCCCTGTTTTAGCATCTTTTTGACTATCAAGCCAAACCGCGAGGTCATCTGTAGAGGCGATTGCGTCCTCTATGGATGAGACAAGATCTTCTGAAGACTTGACCGCTGGAAGATTCAGCATCTCTTTTAGTACTGTACTCTGGTTTGCAATATCTCTTATGCCCGCAACCCATAAATCTCGAGCATTGCCTGTTAGATTCGTTTTAGCTTGTTTGTTAAGGGCAGGGATTACTTTCAGGTCATTTATCAGTCGCCCTTTTTCAGCTTCTGAAAGGGGAAATTCATAGGTCCATAGTTCGAGAGTTCCATGATGCGTAGGGCCCTCATGAGCCGGCACATCACTTTTGTAGCTCCATATTGTTTTGTAGAAGGCTGGATCTCGGACCCATGGCTTCAAGATTCGATGGTTGAAATGGTAACCATTCATCTCAGCACGGATGATATGCCAGTCTACTTGATTAGAAATCTTCCATCCTGACGTATCAAAAGACATTAATCGAGCTTGCAGCTGTTTGAACTGCGGTAATCTTTTTTCGAAAGTGGCAGCTCTGTAGTCAGGAGCCGCATCAAGTAAAGGTGGGCGCTCGAACGCTCTCCAGTCTTCAAAAAGCTGGACAAGTTGATCATAGGTAGTGCTAGCAGCTATAGCTTGCTTGCCTTGCGGAGACTCAGATTGGCAACTCCATAAGAAAACAGTAATAAGGACAGTGAGAAATCTAGTCATAGGTAATTTCTTAGTAGAAAGATTACCTAAATATAGTCTCTGTTACTGGCAGTCCCTTCGCTTTTTGGAAGAACGGACAGCACAGCCTTAAAAGGGGGACTACTTTGCTTTCGATGGATTTTTATCAAGTCTGTGATTTTCAACCATCTCAATAGCTACCTGTAGAAGACCGACTAAACCGATGCCAATGACCAACAAGCCTAAAGAAAGCTCCTGAAGTTGCATTATCTGGATTTGCAATAAAGCTAGTTAGACCTAGCAATATGAATAGTAGAGCTAACGAGGTAATGATCGTCAAATATATTTTTCCTTTAGTAGGGCTCTGCCATACCTTCAAAGAAGCCTTGGTTTGCGTTTTTGTCGTAGCCTAGAGCGTGGAAAAGCTAATCGATAACCCCATGAAAACGAGAGCAAAATTATAGGCTTCTAATAGTCCGGTGAAATCGTTGAAAAAAGGTTGCGCTATGAAGTAGACTCCTGTCATCATCAGTGTGTATTGCAGATAGGGGATTCTGTGGAAGGTTTGCTTGATGTTGATGCGCTAGGCTAGTGTGATGACTAGATATAAATCGAAAGTAAGAAATTTTTTATTGGAACTGAGATCCTTCTTGTTGTATTTTGCAGGTAGCTGATTGGTTACATTTTCATCGTATTAGGTTACCAAACGTTTATGTCTGGCGTATTCATAGATATACTTTTGTTGCGTTGTTTGTCTTAGCAGATAACATTCTTCTAACCAGATATTCTTCGTATTTGCCTAGTAAACCGCTTAATAACTAAGAAATGGTCAAGTACCTGTTTTACTTCCATCTTTTATTTGGCAAGTCAAGTCCGATTTTCTGAACGGAACCCTTGAAAGCCTCTTAGCCATCAATAATAATAGTATGTAGTCAAGCGAGCGGATAATTGACCTTACTAGTGTTTCCTACAACAGGGTGTTTAATGCAGGGGTAGTAGCTTGACAGTTTTGTATTTCCAATAAAGACCAATGCCAAGTACAACAGCTAAGCTGCCTAATACATAGATCCACCAAGGAAGTTGTTTGAAAAACCCATAAGCGGCCGTGAAGCTTAGGCCGGCAAAAATTACGCCCATCAAAATACCCATAGACTTTAACTGCTTTTCGTCTGCTTGCATCTCTGTATGACACGCAGGACAGGCGATCCGCCTGTTACTCGGCGTAAGAGAGGCTACTTGTTTGAAAGGTAATTGCTTGTGGCAAGAGGTGCAGGTGGACATGATATAAATTTGGCTTAAGTACCTAATTTATTCATTTTCTATCATATGTGCAGATGATAACGATCCCTTTGTCAATGATGCGTCTGATTGGACACTCGTTTATTTGTGTGTTAATCAGAGCGTCTCACTAGTCCCTTCTGAAAAACTGAAGTCCGCTTTTGGGGCGGACTTCAGTTTTTGTCTTAGAAATTTTTATTAGTTCTTGTCCCAGCCGTCAGGTCGTTTCCATCGTACAGGAGGAGCAGGCTCAGGTTTTAACTCAAACAACTGTGTTTCGAGAAGTCTCATTGCTTCCGTCACACCTCTTTCAAGTTGTGGGTCTTTTCCTTGTAGCAAAGCGCTAGGCTCTTGTATCACTTCTATGTCTGGCGCAACTCCTTCACCTTCTACAGCCCAGTTACCTTCGGCATCGTAGAAACCGCCTCTCGGGGCGACCATTCGTCCGCCATCTATGAATCTAGGCGTATCCCAGGTGCCTACTAAACCGCCCCAAGTACGTGTGCCTACCAAGGGGCCAAGGTCTTTGAACTTAAACATGAATGGAAGTAAGTCGCCACCTGAACCTGCACGCTCATTGATGAGCATTACCTTAGGTCCATACAAACCTGCCATTGGAGTAGTCCACGGTCGATTGTCATTGGCTTTACTATTGAAATAGCCCATTACTTCCCGGGCCATGATATCAATCATGTAGTCGGCAGCGGATCCACCACCATTGTTACGCTCATCTAGGATCACTCCTTTTTTGTCTTGCTGTGCAAAGTAATAGCGATTGAAATTGGTGAACCCCGGACCTGCGGTGTTGGGTAGATATACGTAGGCTAGTTTACCCCCTGATAGCTCATCCACCTTTTTTCGATTGCCCTCTACCCAGGCAGCAGTTCTAGAAGGGTATTCATTGCTGATGGGAGTTACCCAGACAGATTTTCCGCCGCTAGCCGGTTGTGTGTTAAACTGGATGCGCGTCGCGCGTCCTGCTGTCTGCTCTAGGAAGTCAAAGATATTATCGTCAGCAGTTAATGGTCGATCATTGATGCTAGTGATGTAATCTCCAACTTTGATGCCCAGCCCTGGTACGGCCAATGGTCCAGTTAGATTAGGGTTCCACGACTCACCAGAGTAGATTTTTGAGAGCCTGTAAAATCCATTTTCTAGTCGGTAGTCAGCACCTAATAGTCCTACCGGGACGCGTGTAATGTCAGGCATATCTCCGCCAGAAACATATGAGTGTCCTATGGCTACTTCTCCACTTAGA
>JBLHTU010000174.1:0-6790 GCA_047627515.1 Cyclobacteriaceae bacterium
TACCAAAGTGGATGATCGAAGCATATCAAGACCGAATCATCAATATCCACCCGGCGCTGCTTCCAAAGTATGGAGGAAAAGGCATGTACGGTAACCACGTGCATGCAGCAGTAAAAAAGAATAAGGAAGAGCTCACAGGTATCACCATCCACCTGGTCAATGAACACTATGACGAGGGTGCTATTCTCTTTCAGGCAAGTTGTAAATTAGAATCCTCTGATTCAGAAGAAGATATCGCTAAAAAAGTCCATCAACTTGAGCATACCTACTTCCCCAAAGTCATCAAAGATTATCTGCTAGGCTAGTCCATCAATACAAAGAATACTTCCTACTTTTGCCCCTTATTTCAAATCTTCATATGAGTAAGGTCAAAATCCAATCTGCACTTATTTCCGTTTTCTACAAAGACGGTTTGGCACCAATCGTGAAAAAGCTTCATGAGCAAGGGGTCAAGCTATATTCTACTGGAGGTACTCAGGCTTTCATCGAGGATCTTTCGATTCCGGTGACCGCAGTCGAGGACATTACCGAGTACCCTTCCATCTTTGGAGGAAGAGTGAAGACGTTGCATCCTAAGGTATTTGGAGGCATCCTGCACAGGAGAGATAATAAATCAGACCTGGAGGAAAAATCAACGTACGGCATTCCCGCCATAGATTTGGTCATTGTGGACTTATACCCTTTTGAAGAAACAGTATTATCCGGTGCGCCAGAAACAGACATCATTGAGAAAATTGACATTGGAGGTATTGCCTTAATCAGAGGCGCTGCTAAAAACTTTCAGGATGTAGTCATCGTCCCTTCGGTCATGTACTATGATGAGCTGCTCGAACTATTAGACAGAGACCAAGGTCACACTACTTTGGCCCAACGAAAGCTGTTTGCCACAAGGGCGTTTGAAGTGTCATCACACTACGATTCTGCGATTTTTAACTACTTGAATAAAGAGGCCAATATACCTGTATTCAAGGAGAGTATTTCTACCGCAAAAACATTGCGCTATGGAGAGAATCCACATCAGAGCGGTGCTTTTTTTGGGGATCTTGATAGCTTTTTTGATCAATTGCATGGCAAGGAAATCTCTTTCAATAACCTAGTAGATATCGAAGCTGCCGTTCAACTTATGAGCGAATTTGAGTCAGAAACAGCTTTTGCGATTCTGAAACATAACAATGCTTGCGGTCTAGCGGTCGGAGAGACAGTCGCTGAGGCATATAAAATGGCATTCGAAGCGGATAGTGTCTCAGCTTTTGGAGGAGTCCTCATCACCAATCAAAATATTGACTTGGCTGCCGCAGAATTGATCAGTAGTTTGTTTTTCGAAATACTAATCGCCCCCTCATTTGATGAGGATGCGCTCACTTTACTCAAGGGTAAGAAAAATAGAATCTTGCTGATTCAGAAGATGCAGTGGAGTAGAAATCGAGTGTTTAAGTCAATGCTCAATGGCGTAATAGTTCAAGACTACGATGCAAAAACTGATGCCTCAGATGACCTCAATACTGTAACGGACAAACGACCAACTGACCAAGAAGTCAAAGACTTATTGTTTGCCTCAAAGGCCTGTAAGCATTCGAAATCAAACACAATTATTCTAGCAAAAAACAACCGTTTGCTAGCCAGCGGCGTAGGACAAACATCTCGCGTAGACGCACTAGAACAAGCAATTGCCAAAGCGAAGAAATTTAATTTTGATCTTGAAGGAGCAGTGATGGCTTCAGATGCTTTTTTCCCGTTTCCGGATTGCGTAGAAATCGCAGGAAATGCAGGGATCACAGCAGTGATCCAACCTGGAGGATCTATCAAAGATCAGTTATCTATAGACTATTGTGACCAACACGGGATGTCAATGGTCTTTACTGGTTTCAGGCATTTTAAACATTAAAACATAATATTCATTAACTTCAAGGCACTAATATAGTAGCTCACAAATTCATGGGATTTTTCGACTTTTTTACCAGTGACATTGCCATCGATTTAGGTACCGCAAATACCTTGATTATCACCAAAGACAAAGTGGTAGTGGACGAACCTTCTATCATCGCGATAGACAAGAATACCAACAAGGTCCTCGCCATTGGACGAGAGGCCATGCAGATGCATGAAAAGACGCATGATAATATAAAGACCATCCGTCCGCTTAAGGATGGAGTGATCGCCGACTTTCACGCTGCAGAACATATGATTCGCGGTATGATCAAGATGATCGATGGGGAAACAAAGCGTCTTTTCCCGGCTTCCCACCGAATGGTCATCTGTATTCCTTCAGGGATCACGGAGGTTGAAAAAAGAGCCGTTCGAGATTCTGCAGAGCACGCAGGAGCCAAAGAAGTTTATATGATCCATGAGCCGATTGCTGCCGCGATTGGAATTGGAATTAACATTGAACAGCCTATTGGATCGATGATCGTCGACATCGGGGGTGGTACTACTGAAATTGCTGTGATTGCATTATCAGGTATTGTTTGTGACCAATCTATCCGTGTTGCAGGTGATTCATTTAACAAAGACATACTTGATTACATGCGGCGTCAACACAATCTGCTGATTGGTGAGCGTACTGCCGAACGTGTGAAAATTGAAGTAGGTTCAGCTATGACGGAACTTGAAGAAGGACCCGAAGACTATGAAATTAGAGGAAGAGACCTTATGACAGGGATACCAAAAGTTATAAAAATCTCGTACTCTGAAATTGCATTTGCCATTGATAAGTCCGTGTCAAAAATAGAAGAGGCCGTGTTGAAAGCATTAGAAATCTCCCCTCCAGAATTGTCTGCCGATATTTATGACAATGGGATTTACTTAACCGGAGGCGGTGCCTTACTAAGAGGGCTAGACAAACGACTAAGCTTAAAAACTAAACTCCCCATCCACATTGCTGATGACCCATTGAGAGCTGTGGTGAGAGGAACAGGTACTGCCTTGAAGAATCTTGAGAGCTTTAAGTCTGTATTGATGACATAAAATGCAGCAGTTACTGGCTTTCATTTATCGGTTCAGGATATTTGGCTATTTTCTTATACTGGAATTGTTGTGCTTCTGGTTGATTACGCGATATAACCGGTATTATAACGCTTCGTTTTTCAACTCCTCAAACCGAGCTGCTGCCGGTGTACTTACCTTTCGGAACCAAGTCAAAGCCTATAATAATCTTGACGAAATCAATGCAGAAATAGCAGCAGAAAATGCTTATTTACGTGCTCAGTTAGCGAGTTATTACAAATACAAAATAGATACAGTACAAAGTAACTACTTTGAGTATTTCCCAGCACTTCTGGTCAGTAGCGAGTACCAAAGAGCTCAAAACTATTTGACAATTAACAAAGGATTGTCCGATGGAGTGAAGCCAGGAATGGGTGTGCTTTCGTCCACCGGCGTAGTTGGTGTCGTCAAAGCCGCTACATCAAGTCATTCTTCCGTCACCTCCTTGCTCCATCAGAACCTGATGGTTTCCAGCCATTTGGCAAAGACTAAGACGCTCTGCACGACACAATGGGACGCGGAAAATCCCCTTCTATCTAAGGTGAGGTACTTGCCCAGACATATACCCCTAGCAATAGGAGACAGTATCGTAACGTCCGGGTATAATGCCGTTTTTCCGGAAGGACTTCTAATCGGTACTATAGTGGATTATGACCTGCCCGATGAATCCCCCTTTTATGACATCACCCTAGCATTAGAAAGTGACTTCACTTCCTTAAGACAAGTATACGTCGTCAAAAATCTGGCAAAAACAGAACTAGACAGTCTGGAGGTGAGCAATGAATAGAGTTGATTTCCGATATTTAGTTCTTTCCTTCATTGTCTTTGTCCTGGTCCAGCTTGCGATCCTCTACAAATTTGTTCTACTAGATACTGCTATTGCATTTATCTATGTTGGCTTTCTGGTTTTTCTTCCGTTCAAGACATCACAAGTCGTCCAGCTTTCGATTGGCTTTTTAGTAGGGCTATTCATTGATGTCTTTTCTAATACCCCCGGTATGCATGCCGCTGCGTCTGTACTCATTATGTTTCTAAAAGACTATTGGCTTTTGATCGTGTCGGACGAAGTCGAGGAAGAAATCAATATCTCTGTTTTTACACTGGGAGGGTTTCGTAGTATTCTCTTCACCTTTCCATTAATCTTGATTCATCATTTGGTCATTTTCAGTGTTGAATTTGGGCGATGGAGTGGGTTCCTTAACGTTATAAATAAGGCCTTTTGGAGTGCTATTTTATCCACCTTTTTAATCTTACTCATCGATTTACTGATCGCCAAACGTAAAACACGCTCATGAGGTCTAGAGCTCTTATTATACGTGCTTTCGTTGTCCTGACTATTTTGATTTTGGCCAGCAGGTTGTTTTACATACAAGTAATCGAAACGAAATATCGGGAAGCAGCCCAGGCTAACATCCTTCACAAAGTAGTCGAATATCCATACCGTGGGATGGTCTACGATCGAAACGGAAAACTCCTGATACAAAACGATCCGGTTTTTGACATCCTCATTATTCCCAAAGAGTTAGAACTTGCAGATTCAACAAAAATATGCGAACTCTTCGAGCTAGATCATACTGACTTTTTAGACAAGTATCAGCGTGCACGCAAATATTCGCGGATCCTCCCGTCCCTTTTTATCGAACAACTTTCAAATCTGGAGTTTGCAAGTATTCAGGATAAACTCATCAACTTGAATGGTTTTTTGGTGCAGCCACGGACGGTCCGTTCGTACAGTCATGCCTCATTAGCTAATGTCATGGGGTACGTGGCAGAGGTGACTCCTCGCCAACTGAATAGGGATACGACCGGATATTATAAACCGGGAGATAACATCGGCATCACCGGATTAGAAAAGTCTTTCGAAGATCAGCTACGTGGAAGTAGGGGTGTCAGCTATAAAACGGTCGATGTAAGAGGCACCATCATCGGTTCCTTCGACGAAGGGGAACATGACAACAAATCAATTCCGGGTAATAACCTTACACTTACTATAGACCTAGACCTGCAGCAGTATGCCGAAAAATTGATGAAGGGGAAAATAGGGAGTCTTGTAGCACTAGATCCTAAAACTGGTGAGGTGCTCGCATTTGTTTCCTCTCCGAGTTATGACCCTAACCTCCTCAGCGGACGTAAGTATGGCGAAAGCTTCACTGAAATTGCTTCAGACACACTGAAACCCTTGTTTGCTCGACCGATTCAAGCTACCTATCCCCCAGGGTCAATGTTTAAAACAGTACAGTCTCTGATCGCTCTGCAGGAACAAGTAATAACGCAATCTGAACAAGTGTTTTGCGAGGGGAACCTCATCGGAGATCTAGCACCTCCCGGGAAATATGACGTTAAGAAAGCAATCACTTATTCATCAAATAATTTCTTCTATATCATTTTTAAAAGAATGATACAGCAAGGGCTAGAAAAAAGCCCTTTTATTGATTCGCGAATTGGCTTTGAGAAATGGCAGAAACATGTGCAAGATTTTGGATTGGGTGTCCGTCTAGGAATCGATATTCCAAATGAAAACAGCGGCCAAATTCCTAGCCTACGGACTTACGATGGAATTTATGGTGAAAACAGATGGAAGTTTTCTAATATCTATTCCCTGAGTATAGGGCAGGGAGAAATTCTAGTCACGCCATTGCAGATGGCTAACCTTGGTGCTTTGCTCGCTAATAAAGGTAGCTATATTACCCCCCATGTAGTTAAAAGCATTGACGGCAAACCTGTAAACAACATAGCTGAACACCGCGTAGACATAGACAGTAGACACTTTCCAATAGTCCTAGATGGCATGAAGCAAGTGATTGAAATTGGATCGGGAAGACGCGCTTTTATTTCTGATATTGAGATTTGTGGCAAGACCAGTACCGTCCAAAACCCCCATGGTGAGGATCATTCCGGCTTTATGGGGTTTGCCCCAATGAGTGACCCGAAGATCGCGATCGCAGTCTATGTGGAAAACGCAGGATGGGGTGGTAGAGCGGCAGCCTCTACTGCAAGCCTAGTGATGGAAAAGTATATCCGAGGCTCTATCACTAAGACTTGGACTGAAAACTATGTACTAAAAGGAGACTTTGCAGATGCGAGGCGCACAAACTAGCCAAATAGATTGGCTCACAATTTTACTTTACTTCAGCTTAGTGATCTTTGGCTGGTTAAGCATCTATGCCGCTGATTTTGATCCAGACGTTGCTCAAAGCCTATTTAGTTTTCAAAACAGCTCCGGCCGTCAATTGATATGGATCCTGACATCCATTGGGATCATGGTCATAATATTTCTGCTAGATTATAGAGTTTTTGAATCGCTCGCTTACCTAATCTATCTAGGTATTTTTCTATTGTTAGTCTCTGTGTTATTTTTCGGACAAGAGGTGGCCGGCTCTACTTCATGGTTCCAGATTGGTGGTTTCAAACTGCAGCCGTCAGAGTTTGCAAAAACAGCGACAGCCCTCGCCCTTGCAAAATATCTAAGCGAAGGGAATCGAAATATCAAATTGACTAGGGATCTAGTACTTTCTACGCTTGTCTTCCTGCTACCTATGTCACTCATATTACTACAAGGAGACGCGGGTACATCCATGGTGTTTCTTTCTTTTGTGATTGTCTTGTTCAGAGAGGGCATGTCTCCGGGTTTCATTTTGATTGGCTTTGGTGCGGTACTGGTCTTTCTCCTCACGTTGCTGCTTCCGCAAACGGGTCTTATCATTGGCATCATCGTGTTAACCTTATTGATCTTAGGTATTGCCGCCCGATCGATCAAAAAAGCCTTGATAATTATCTCCCTGTCAATCATTTCTATTGGCATGGTAGT
>JBLHTU010000175.1:0-6787 GCA_047627515.1 Cyclobacteriaceae bacterium
AGCACGTCAAAAATTCTAAAAACAGTCAACGACCCGAAAAGGCCAATCAACCCAAAAATAAACACACAGCAACAGAGCGTATCACGCAAAAATTTTCTCATGACTAAAAAATCTAGCTCAAAAAAAAGACTACCTGATTAAGATAGCCTTTTTTAAATTTTTCTGCCTTGAGACTTTATCCCTTATTGATTCTTTCGGCTAGGACCGTGACTTTGTTGTTCAGAACCTCCACGACACCACCTTCGATATCATAAGTTACTTCCTCAGTCTTTTTATCGACTAATTTCACCAATTTCATATCTCCTTTACCCAACGTTGAGATCATTGGAGCGTGATTATTTAGTACTTGAAAAGATCCGTCGGACCCGGGGAATGTAGCACTTTCTACTTCTCCAGTATAGATCTTCTCATCGGGTGTAACTACTTCGATAAACATATCTTATTCGCTTACTTCTGCAAGTAACTTTTCGCCTTTCTCAACAGCTTGCTCAATAGTTCCTACTAAGTTGAAAGCTGCTTCAGGAAGGTGATCATACTTACCATCCATGATTTCATTGAATCCTTTGATTGTGTCTTTGATATCTACCAACACACCAGTCAAACCAGTAAACTGCTCTGCTACGTGGAATGGTTGCGATAGAAATCTTTGCACACGTCTTGCTCTGTGAACCACTTCCTTATCTTCGTCAGAAAGCTCATCCATCCCTAAGATCGCAATGATGTCTTGCAGCTCTTTGTATCGTTGGAGGATCTCTTTGACTCGTTGAGCTGTATTGTAATGCTCCTCTCCTACGATATCTGCAGATAGAATCCTAGAAGTAGAATCTAAAGGATCTACCGCTGGATAGATACCTAATTCTGCAATCTTACGAGAAAGTACGGTTGTAGCATCTAAGTGAGAGAATGTCGTTGCCGGGGCCGGGTCAGTCAAATCATCCGCTGGCACATAAACTGCCTGCACTGAAGTAATCGAACCATTTTTGGTTGAAGTAATTCGCTCCTGCATGATGCCCATTTCCGTAGCAAGTGTCGGTTGGTAACCAACTGCTGAAGGCATCCTTCCTAGTAAGGCAGAAACCTCAGAACCAGCTTGCGTAAACCTGAATATGTTGTCCACGAAGAAGAGAATATCTTTTCCTTCGCCTGTACCTTCTCCATCACGGAAGTACTCTGCTAAAGTCAAACCTGATAGTGCTACTCTGGCACGAGCCCCAGGAGGCTCATTCATCTGCCCAAATACGAAAGTAGCTTTTGATTTAGCTAAGTCTTCTTTCTTGACTTGAGATAAATCCCATCCTCCAGCTTCCATGGACTCCTTGAAGTGATCACCATAATTAACGATGCCAGCCTCAATCATTTCTCTTAGTAGGTCATTTCCTTCGCGTGTACGTTCTCCAACACCCGCAAATACTGAAATACCTGCATATGCTTTTGCAATGTTGTTAATCAATTCCTGAATCAGAACCGTCTTACCTACACCAGCACCTCCAAACAATCCAACCTTTCCTCCTTTAGAGTAAGGCTCGATCAAGTCGATCACTTTGATTCCTGTAAATAGAATCTCAGAAGAAGTAGACAATTCTTCAAAAGCAGGAGCTTCTCGGTGAATTGATAACCCTTTTTTGCCCTCAGGCTGAGGAATACCATCAATGGCCTCACCGACTACATTAAATAGTCTTCCTTTAATATCGTCACCGATCGGCATCTGAATAGGTGCTCCTGTATCGGTTACGATCTGACCACGCATCATACCATCAGTGGCATCCATCGCGATGGTTCTTACTGTGTCTTCTCCTAAGTGCTGCTGCACCTCAAGTACGACTTTGGATCCGTCTGCTTTATCCATTGTCAAAGCACTCATGATGATCGGAAGTTTTGAACCTTCTTCGGCAAATGACACGTCTACTACGGGACCGATGATTTGGGTTACTTTACCTGTGTTGGCCATTACTATTGGGTAGTTTTCAGTTACAATGAAATCGAGCACGAAATTAAAGAGATTTTCAGTAAAAGGGAAAGGATAGAAAAGATATAAACGTCAGAAATTGTATTTCATGCGATATGATAAAAACTGAATCAAAAAAGCCCCGAAAAACGCATGTTCTCGAGGCTGCTAATTCATTCAATAATTCATTTATCCTTCCACTTTGACGTCATCGAGATTGAGAAACTCAATCTGTTCATCATCCGTGAGAGACAAGGCGATGACGGCATCTTTGGCAATACTGCCAGAAAGAATCTCCTTCGATAATTCATTAAGAATCTCTCGCTGCATCACGCGCTTCAACGGACGCGCTCCATATTTCGGATCAAATCCGACTTTCCCTAGATGCAACAACACCTTCTCATCTGCTTCAATCTGAATGCCATTTTGAGCCAAACGCTCTTGGATCAAGCGAAACTGAATCTTGACAATTTTGGCTAGATCAGCTTCATTCAAAGGTCTAAACATAATCGTCTCATCGACTCGATTCAAAAACTCGGGTCTCACAGACTGCTTCAGCATTTCGAAAGCATCAACACGCGCTTTTTCTATGGTTGGCTCTGGGTTAAGCGGATCTAACTCTTCAAATCGATCTTGTATCATGGATGAACCAATATTGGTCGTCATGATGATAATCGTATTTTTAAAGTTTGCTACTCTCCCTTTATTATCAGTCAACCGACCCTCATCAAGGACCTGTAGCAGCACGTTAAATACATCAGGATGTGCTTTTTCAATCTCATCCAGCAGAATAACGCTGTATGGTTTTCTTCTGACTGACTCTGTGAGTTGCCCGCCCTCATCGTAGCCTATATAGCCAGGAGGTGCTCCAATCAAGCGACTAACGGCATGCCGTTCCTGATACTCAGACATATCAATCCGCACCATAGCATTCTCATCATTGAAAAGATATTCGGCGAGTGTTTTAGCGAGCTCTGTCTTGCCTACGCCTGTCGTCCCTAAAAAGATAAATGAGCCGATCGGCCGTTTAGGATCTTGCAAACCTGCTCGACTTCTACGTACTGCATCAGACACAGCTGCGATTGCTTCTGATTGACCTGCCACCCGCAAACCCAATTCCTCCTCTAGATGTAGGAGTTTTTCACGGTCGCTCTGGAGCATCTTGGTGACAGGAATACCCGTCCACTTTCCTACCACTTCGGCAATGTCTTCGCTGTCTACCTCCTCTTTTAGCAGCGTCTTTTCACCCTGCATGTCGTGCAATTGCTTGGTAAAGGCAGCGATCTGCTGCTCTGAAGCAACAATCTTTCCATATCGGATTTCCGCGACTTTGCCGAAGTCTCCAGCCCGCTCTGCTTGTTCTGCTTCTAGCTTAAACTTCTCAATGTTTTCCTTCTCACTGCGAAGTCCTGTAATGACACTTTTTTCATTTTGCCACTTGGCCTTCAGCGCCTGTTGACGTTCGGTGAGTTCTGCAAGTTCTCGAGATAACTCAGCCTCCTTCGATCTATTTTTCTCCCTTCGGATTGCTTCACGCTCAATTTCTAGCTGCATAATCTTACGATTCATCTCATCTAGTTCTTCCGGCAAGGAATCGATCTCAATCCGAAGCTTTGACGCCGCCTCATCCATCAAGTCAATTGCTTTATCTGGCAAAAATCGATCAGAAATATATCGGCTGGATAGCTCAACCGCGGCGATGACTGCATCATCTTTTATGCGTACACCGTGGTGTATCTCATACTTATCCTTGATACCCCTAAGAATCGAGATGGCATCCAGGATAGACGGCTCATCTACGACCACAGACTGGAACCGACGTTCCAGGGCTTTGTCTTTTTCAATATGTTTTTGGTACTCTTGGAGTGTAGTGGCCCCGATAGCATGCAACTCTCCACGTGCAAGCGCTGGCTTCAATAGGTTGGCAGCATCCATTGCGCCATCCCCTCCACCAGCGCCGACCAACGTATGTATCTCATCTATGAAGAGTACGATCTCTCCATCACTATCAGTTACTTCCTTGATCACGGCTTTTAATCTTTCCTCAAACTCCCCCTTGTATTTGGCTCCGGCTACAAGCAGACCCATATCCAGCGAGATGATTGATTTAGACTTCAGGTTTTCAGGTACATCACCATCTACGATACGTTGCGCTAGCCCTTCGACGATCGCAGTCTTTCCTACACCGGGTTCTCCCAGTAGGATTGGATTGTTTTTTGTTCGCCTAGCTAATATTTGTAGGACTCTACGTATCTCGTCATCGCGCCCTATCACAGGATCTATTTTCCCGTTTTTGGCTCGTTCATTTAAGTTAATCCCGTACCGATCAAGCGAACGATACTTGGCTTCTGCATTCGGATCATTCACTGTATTTCCTCCTCTTAGTTCCTTGATAGCCGCCACCAAAACGGACTCACTAAAACCGACATCTTTTAGCACCTGAGATGTGCTATCCTTACTCAGCAATAAACCAAGCAATAGGTGTTCAACAGCTATGTACTCATCTCCAAACGCAGGCAATTGCTTTTCGGCCTCCTGCAGCGCTTTATGAGCGGTATTGGATAAGTAAGGCTGCCCCCCTGTCACCTTGGGGTACTTGCCTATCATTTCATCTACCTTGATAGTTACTTGTGCTTTCGTCGCTCCGACTTTTTTCAATAAAAATGAAATCAGGCTTTCATCAGATAGCGTTATGGCCTTTAGCAAATGCCCCGTCTCAACAACTTGCTGTCCATTGCCAGAAGCTAGGTCTGTAGCTTTTTGCAAGACCTCTTGAGAGCGAACTGTATATTTTTCAAAATTCATAGTAGCTGTGCTTCAAATTTTTTTGACACAGATCAAAAGACTTACCACGATCAATTACACTCCTCTTCTCCGACAATTTGTCTTTTTTCGATAGGAAATATGCTGATATACCGCCAATATGGCAGTTTTATTAGAATTTTACAGATAGACCAAATACGTAAGACCGACTGGGCAACCACTCAGCCATCTGCTGAATACCCATCCTCAGGTTAGGGTTATAGAATCCAACTATCTCAGGCTTGACTAGTCCATTCAGAGCGTAAGTGCCTTGTGCAATTCGTACTTCAGGGTCATTCACTTGATAGCCCGACAGGGTAAAAAGGTTATTGGCTGTCAGTTGAATTTTGACATCCAGGTTGGCCAGCTTAAACGCATAGGCAGCATTGAGATATTGCAAACGAAGATAAGTTCCAGACTGTATGCGTTGATCACTCCAGGGTTTAAAACCAGCCGGATATCTTTCACCGGAGGCTAGTACATTTTCAGTAACAAAACGTAAACGTGCAAAATTAAAATACCTATCAGTCATACTAGCAATATCATGTCCCCAGACCGACCTTAACAAGAAGCTAGTTGAAAACCGTCCCAGATTTAATTCATTCCGAAAACCCAACCATCCGGCAGGAAGTGCCTGCCCAATGATCTTCTGATCACTTTGAAAGTCTGCTACTTCATCGCCGTCAAGGTCCTTAAAGCGGACGCTTCCATCTTGAGTAAACCCATCTTCAATAGGTCCGTAATAGGCACCAAAAGGCTCAACTTCCTGATAAACAAGGCTGTGCACTTCCGTCACCAATAATCCCAAGAAACTGGTCGGTGGTGCCACTATAGGGCATGTCTGTCCACTCCGTATCCATAGTCGTCAAAGACAGTCTACTACTCAGCCATTTCTTTTCGCCAAGGGATTGTCTATAAGTAGCCATAAACTCCCAACCTCGATTAATTAGCAGCCCTTCATTTGTTACCAACATATCAAGAGGAAAGTAAAATCTAGATACACCAATAGACTCATTAAGTGCCAATAACTGTCCCGATTGTTTAATGTAATAAAATACTGATAACTGCACTTTTTCACCAAGTGTGAATACCTCAGCGCCAATGTCAAAGTGTGATTGCTTTTCAAATGTGAAATTACTGTTAGCTTCTTGGGAAATGATGCCATCAGGCCAAATCTGTTGATTTTTTAGCTCTGTATCCAACGGAGTGAGACCTGTGACTCCTTGATTGATACGAAAGTTGATTGCAATCCCGTCGATCAAACGCGCAAATGGACTGATACTGAAATGGTGACTGTACAGCAAAGAGGCACCGACATCAGATCCGTGACTATCTGAACTCACCACATGATATCTTCCTGACATTTGAAATATATCGCTGGTTGGCACAAAGCTCCATCCCAAATAAACGTTCAAGATATTTATATCATCGCTTTGGCTACTGCTGATAATCGTGTCATTTCTAGATTGGATATAAATAACCTCATTATCGGAAGATCTATCGGTCTGCCAGCTATTTAACCTTGCCCCTACACTCAGATCTAAAGAACCGCCCTTAGTAAGTATTTTTTTATGCAGATCAAGGGAAACATTCGATCTCACCCGCTCTGCTTCGTATTTGTACTGAATCTTATTAGCGAAGTACTGTAGCCCTTGTATATACTGATCCAGAAAAACCTGATTTTGATTAAAGGAAGCATATCTACCTGAAATAGCTAGAAAGCCAAAATCATAGGTCGCACTGAGATGATGCAAAGCGCTAGTATTTGTTGCTCTTCTACTGGTTTCAATGAATCCTTGAGGGTTTGAGATGTTAAACTGGTTGGGATCATACAAATCTCCCGACGGAAAGGTCTCCGGCATCGTTGTATTTGCAAGTAAGGCCATCTTGAATGTCTCATTGAAACCAGGTGCACTTCTCTCGTCTACCAAAGACGTCATATACATTAGGGACAATTTTTTATCAATAGACGACCAGCCCAACTTACCAAATAGGTTAGTTCGTTTTCTGTCGGTCTCCTGAAGTATGCCATTCATCTGT
>JBLHTU010000176.1:0-6766 GCA_047627515.1 Cyclobacteriaceae bacterium
CCTGACTTAGTTGCTTTGCAGGAAGTAGACAATAAAACACGTCGAGCGCAGAATTACGATTTAGCTACTGAACTTGGCTGGCGTACAAAGATGAACCCGCTATTTGCGCGTGCTATGCCCTATGATGGAGGAGAGTATGGTGAAGCAGTCTTGTCCAAATACTCTTTCATCAGCACTCGGAATGTACCGCTCCCCTTCTCACCCGGCAATGAACCAAGGGCTGCATTAGAAGTGACCATCTGTGTAGATGGCGATACCATCTCATTTGTGGGCACACACCTTGATCATACAGAAGATGAAAGTGATCGTATTGCTCAGGCAAAAGCATTGAACGCTGCCTTTGAAAACAACCAATACCCAACCCTGTTGGTAGGCGATCTTAATGCGCTACCAGAGAGCATTCCTATCTTGACATTAAAGGAAAAATGGGCAGTATCCGATACCGCTAACCCACCAGCGAATACCTATCCATCGGGCATCCCT
This sequence comes from Cyclobacteriaceae bacterium, assembly GCA_047627515.1. GTDB lineage: Bacteria > Bacteroidota > Bacteroidia > Cytophagales > Cyclobacteriaceae > JAYPLE01. Next base: position 484 of record JBLHTU010000176.1, read on the forward strand.
ATCAAAAAAATAGATTACGTCATGTACCGACCAATCGATAAATGGAAAGTGCTAGAAACCAAAATCATCAATGATACTATCGCATCTGACCATTGTGCTTTCTTAGTAACGATTAAGCGACTGTAGTCAAGGCAGACTATCAAAAATGGATCTTGTAAACAAATCCGAATTGATAAAGCTCCCACTCCATTTTTCGTGATAATCCGCCAATGGATTCAGCGTTAATATTTCATCCAAAATTTTACCCTGAGACTTATGCGTGGCAATGATTTGCCGTGTCGCCAGCAACATATCTAACAATTCCTGCACGTCCACAATATCAGATAACTCTCCGTGTCCGGGAATGATCTTGGTACTTTGATTAGCCATTTCCATGATGGTTCGCTGTGCTGCAATAAAGCCATCAATTGATCCTCCTGCTGCCACATCAATGTATGGGTAACCGTACCGTACAAATGCATCACCTGTGTGTATCACATTACTGGTCGCGAAGAATACTACAGCATCTCCATCGGTATGCGTATTGGGCACATATTGGATCTTGACCTCTTCTCCGTTGAGGAAAAAGGTGAGGTCCTCCTTAAACGTGATCGTTGGCCAATAGCTTTCTGGCTTTGAGGCTATTTCACGATCCATCAGCTCATTGTAAAAAGTTGTCCCCAGCCGTTCTCTTACCTTCTGGTGCGCAACGATACTCGCTCCATTGGCACTTAGATTTTCATTCCCACCTGTGTGATCCCCGTGGTAATGGCTATTGACGATAAATTTCAAATCACTCTGAGAAAGGGCTGCTAAGGCCTCGGTTATTTTCTCACTCAATGGTGCAAAATCATCGTCAACAATCATGACGCCATCAGGTCCGTGCAGCACGCCAATATTGCCTCCTCGACCTACTAGAAAAGCAATTTTATCAGTCACCTCATTTGTTTTGATCTCTACTGCAGACCAATCCGTCTGCGCAAAAAGAAACATCGGAAGGAGAAGAAGAACTAATAGCAGGGATTTTTTCATACGTAAGTAACGTCCAATTGCTACAGATGTTTGCTTGCTGATAGACCAAATGATGTTTCTTTGTAACCATAAAACTGATCGGGGACATGAACTGGATACAAGCACTAGAGCAGCACAGGGAAGACCTCTCAGCTCACTTTGGACAGGTTACGCAGCATACAATCAATTGGAAACCCAACGAGGACAGTTGGTCCATTGCTGAAAATGTCGATCACCTTATCACAGTAAATAATTCCTACCTAAAGCTACTTACATCCTTAGGAAATGGAAAATACAAGAAACCCTTTTTAGGCAAAATCCCCTTTATCGTTCGATTATTTGGGCGATTGATTGTACAATCTGTACAGCCAGCCAATCAGAAAAAGACGCCTACGTTTCCCCTCTGGCGACCTTCCACAAGTAACCACAGTTTAGAAATCATCACAGATTTTAAGGCCAATCAATTACTGCTCATCGACTGGATTCGCACCCATCAAAATCTAGTAGATCAAAACCCAGTTATTTCCTCTCCTGCCAATGCCCATATTGTCTATTACCTGCAAACGGCTCTAACCATTATCGTCACACATCAATCCAGACACATACAGCAGGCATCGCAACCGACAGCACAGCCACAGAGCAGCCGGTATAGAAACCTTATCGGTTCTCAAAAATAAAAATTAATATCGCGGAGAGATTATGGAGAGAAAGAAACACGCCTCAATACTACGAGTCACGAGACGCATTCATCGCGCTATGGGTATCTTCTTGTTCCTGATATTTCTTGTTATTTCTTTTTCTGGCATATTGCTAGGCTGGAAAAAAAACTCCGGTGGCTATCTCTTGCCAGATACACAAAACGGCACGACTTCAGGACTCAATCAGTGGCTGACCATTGATACACTTACAACGATCGGCATCTCTGCCATCTTAGAAGAGCAACAAGAGCAATTGACTTTAGATCGACTGGACATACGCCCCGACAAAGGTATCATCAAGATCGTTTTTGTGGAAGACCAATGGGAAGTTCAACTCGATGGTGCTACAGGCACAGTTCTAAGTATAGGGAGAAGAAGATCTGACTGGATAGAAGACCTTCATGATGGCAGTCTCATGGACAATGCTTTTGGTACGGCCTTTATCAAGCTACTTTTCACATCAATATCGGGTATCTCCCTTGCCTTGTTTTCAATCACAGGTTTTTGGCTGTGGTACGGCCCGAAGCTTATGCGAAATCAGCGTATTGACTGACTGAATTTCTAACTTATCTATTCAGTGCAGACAGGATTTCTACAATGTCCTGATGACCTTTTTCTGTTGCCATATCCAATGGTGTATAGGCATTTTGATCAGGTAGACCATGATCCGCCCCTTTCTCAATGAGTAACTCTACAAGGGCAGTTTGACCAAAAGTGGCCGCAAAACTTATCGCTGTAGAACCAATCATATTGATAGCGTTTACATCTGTCTTCGCCGCGATCAATAACTCAGCAACCTCAATAAATCCTTTGAAGGATACCCCCATCAAGGCAGTATTCCCAGCGATATCACGCTGATTCACATCCACGCCAACTGCCAGGAGAACCTTCACAACATCTACTTGGCCTCCGTAAGATGCTAGAATAAGCGGTGTGAAACCACGCTCATCTTTTTGATGGATGATGGTATGATCAGCAGCAATAAGTGCTTGAACTCCTGACAAATCATTTTTTTGAATCAATTGAAATATAGTGTCGGCCATCGATCGGTTTAGCTTAGAATTGAAAACGAGTAATACTACTACTCATATCTGAGTCAACTGTTTTCACAAAAGTGCTGAAAAGAATATTTAGAACCATTATTACGAGCATCATCTGTCTCAACTCCTGATCAAGCGGACAAAGAGAATTGAGTAGCTTTATGACATGACCAGCCAACCTAGCCTCGAGCGATCGCTCACTCTTCGTGATTTAGTCCTTCAAAATATAGCTGGAATCGTTGGGTTTTCTACGCTGGCCTTATCTTCTCAGTTTGGGTGGGCCAGCCTTACATTGATCGTCTTAGGTTTTGTTCTGTTTGTGGTGCCCGCCATTATCATGGTCATGGATTTGAGCCTGAGAATGCCCTCAGAAGGTGGACTATACTTGTGGACAAAAACCGCCTTTGGTGAAAAACACGGATTTGTAGCTGCTTGGAGTTATTGGGTCAGTAATCTGGTCTGGTTTCCGTCTGTTTTATTCGCTGCAGCTAGTCTAGCCACCTATATCTTTCTTCCACAAACCAATACCGTCAAAGACGAATCAACCTACACATTGGTTTTTAGTTTGTGCGTCCTATGGTCTTCCGTCCTACTCAATATTTGGGGCTTGAGACGGTCCAAATGGATCCAAAATATCGGGGGTATAGCAGTTTGGATTACGATACTTTTTCTTGTGGTCTTAGGTCTCTTCTATGTAGGCCAGTTTGGCCATACGATCCAAATCGATCCAGCCGCATTTATCCCAGACTTTACCGATTTTTCTGTCCTGCCATTTTTTGCTGCCATCACTTTTGCGTGGGCAGGGATTGAGTTGACACCTGTCATGTCGGGAGAAATCATTCAACCTAAAAAGACCATTCCCAAGGCTTTGTTCATTGCAGCCATAATCATCCTAACGATCTACCTTTTAGGCTCCGCCATACTAGTCTTAAGTATCCCTGCTGGGGAAATAGATCTGATCACAGGCTTGCAGCAGGCGTATTTTTTAATGAGTAGCCGCTTAGGTATTCCATGGATGGGAAAAGTGGGAGCCGGATTGATGACAATTAGTACCATAGGCCTATTTGGCGCTTGGCTCACGGGCAATGCAAGAATCCCTTTTGTCATCGGACTGGATAACTACCTACCAAAATCGCTGGGGAAGATCCATCCAAAATGGAAATCACCCTATATTTCGCTGCTCTCGCAGGGCGTTCTCATATCGTTTTTACTCGTCATCGCTTCAGCAGGTACCTCTGTAAAAGATGCCTTTGTCACGTTGACGGAAATGTCCATCATTCTTTTCTTCATTCCATTTATCTATATGTTTTTGGCGCTATACAGGCACAATAAACGAGGCTCTGGTGAGGCAGGATTACCCCTTTTGAAAGGCAGAAAAAAATTAATAAATTGTATTGTAATTTCGGGCCTAGTACTCACCGGACTAAGTATTGTCTTAGCCACACTCCCACCTGGTCAGATCGAACAACCCTCCATTTACTTACTCAAAGTAGTCGGAGGATGCCTGTTTTTAATTCTAGCAGGGTTTGTCTTCTATTTCAGAAAACAAGCACGAGCTTCCGATGACTAAAAACATAATGAGCTCACTGATAATGCTGTTGAACTAACACATGATCAGAAAAACCAGTACCTTCACCCCGATTATTGGTTCTTTGTACAGAGAGCGCTTTGCGCAACTCTCATGAGGATTAAAAGGGAATCCGGTCTAATCCCGGAGCTGTCCCCGCAACTGTAAGTCCGTAAAAATATTCATCTTGTCTGGCCACTGAGTAGTTACTTGGGAAGGCGATGAATTAGGAAAGTCAGGAGACCTGCCACAATCAGTATAAATTTCGAAGCTTCGGGTGAAAGCTTGGAGAAATGTCAAACTTCCTATTAAGGGAGCCTATACATTTTTCTAAACAGTTATCTACAGCCGAGAATTGAATGCTTGTTTCATTTAATTCATGACCTATGCGTCGGCTCTTTTTGAGTGGTTGGTTTGTATGTATTTCATTGATGGTGGCGGCACAAGCTGACAGCATAAGCAGAGTAGTACGATCTATTCAGATGGATACCCTTTGGATTGATGGCGCGACAATTGATCAATTTGCTATAGGCTTAGCGACGCTCACGATACAAATTGATCAGCAGAATGGACTATTGAACGACTTGCTCGCTGAAGTTCCTTCTATCTATTTTAAAAGCTACGGAAACCAGCAACTGAGTACCATCGCATTTAGAGGCACCAGTGCATCACATACCAATGTCCTTTGGCATGGAATACCCATCAACCCTCCTACCTTGGGTCAAATGGACTTTGCCACTTGGCCTGCGTGGTTAATGGAATCACTTACTGCTGTCCCTGGTGGTAGCGGCGCACTCTTTGGTTCTGGTGCCATAGGCGGAAGTATCCTCATCGATGAGTCGACAGATTCGTTTAACAACGAATTATCAATTAAGCTAGCACAAGGAAGTTTTGGGCATTGGTTTACCGGCCTAAAAGGAAGCTACCGCCTCGGCAGTATATCAGGTAAAACTTCAGTATACCAATCAGCTGTTCAAAATGATTTTATGGTCAAGCCTGATGGCCTAACACAGGCTATCCAACAAACCAATGCAGCTGTTCAGAGTCGTGGTTTGAAACAATCACTTGATTTGGTAGGGAAAAGCCATCGATGGCACACTTCCTTGCTTTACAATGAAAATGATAGACAGATACAACCCTCTATATTCTCTCTTGGTACTCAAAGTGATCTACTAACCACTAACCTGAGAATGGTGCTATCTCATCGCTTTGAACATGAAAAATATCAATCTCAAAGTACAGTAAGTCGAAGCCACGACGAGACGCTTTATAATCACACAGACAAGACCACTAGCACACAATGGAGTCTACTGCATCGATCAAATCTAGACATAGGTGAAAATTGGATAGCTCAAGGCGGCCTGCTTGCACAGTATGCGGATGCTAGCAGTTTAAATCTGTCTTCTGATAATCGGCAAAATAACATTGAACCATTCGTTCTGTTGACTTGGTATCCAACACCGACTTGGTCCGTCACCTTCAACAATCGTTACCTTTTCCTGGACGGCTCAGCCACTTCTTATGTTCCAGCACTCTCCACAGCGTACGACATACCCCTCAAAAAAGGTAAACTAGGTGTGACTGCACAATGGTCCACTGGCTATCGATATCCAACCTTAAACGACCGTTTCTGGATGCCAGGTGGCAACCCTGAGTTAACACCTGAGCAAAGTCGTCAAGCTGAGATTGGGTTAAACTATACGCTGCAACAAGAACGATCTCTCACCAAAATGACCCTTAATGGATACAGTATCTCCAGCACAGACTGGATAATCTGGTTACCCGGAGAAGATAATTTCTGGACACCGAGTAATATTAGAGGTGTCATAAATCATGGGATAGAAGGGACATTTTCTCACGATAGGCAGTTGGGAACTCTCAAATGGAAGAATAGTCTGTCGGCCAACTGCACTTGGGCTATCGTATCAGATGATGTCTCAAATGATGATTTTGGAAATCAAAAATTACCATATGTCCCCGCTTGGCAA
>JBLHTU010000177.1:0-6612 GCA_047627515.1 Cyclobacteriaceae bacterium
GATGGCGATGTATTCACCATTGGTTCAGCGATCAACGTTGGTAGTACTACAGGTAACTGGTACGATCCTAATACTTGGTTGCTGGGTAATGTGCCTTCTACCGTAGATAATATTGAAATTGCCAGTCCAGTCATAGTAACACTAGATGGAGAGGTGACCATCGAAGATCTCACCGTAAGGGCTGGGGCAGGCTTGGATCTCAATGGGTTTAGGCTAACGATTACAAATTCACTGACTGTAGAAACAGCAACAGACTTTATCGCTGGCACAGGCACAGTAGAGTACGCTTCGACAAGTGGTAATGTTTACGTGGAGTCTTTGACGTACCACAATCTCGATGTATCTGGAAGTGGAACCAAGACGCTACGTGGTGACATAGTTATCAGTAATGACTTAACCATCAATAATAACCCCACCTTAGATGTAGACGGTACAAGCAATTTCACGATTACGGTGCTTGGTGACTGGATCAACGCGGTTAACTCTACCTTCAACCCACAGCAAGGGCAAGTTATTTTTCAAGGAACTTCCTTGCAGCAAATAACGAAAACAGGTACTCCAGAGCAGTTTTACGACTTGCAGTTGGATAATGTCTTAGATCTTCAGTTAGGCAGTAGTATCAACATCAGTAACAGGCTAGTCTTTAATGTAGACAATGGATTTATTTTTACCCAAACTCATCGTCTTGACGTAGAAAACAGCAATGTGAATGCTATCCTTAACAGTGGACCGCTACGTTATGTCGTAACTGATGGAGGCCAGCTGCAGAGAGAAGTTGCTGCCGGTAGTACGTATACTTTTCCTGTAGGGGATGCGACGAACTACACGCCTTTCGTTTTTGACTTTACAAGCGGTACGGTTACCGATTTAGATGTTTCTGTCACGCCATCTGCTCATCCAAATATTGAAACCGCCGGGGACTATATCAGTAGATTTTGGTCCGTCGAACCAGTTGCTGGAACAGCCAATTATGATTTATTGATCAATTATGTACAAACTGACTTTAATGGAATATCAGAAGCTAGTATTAAGCCCGTAAAATACAATACCAATCAGATAGGTGATGGAGACTTTGTTTTGGATGTGGTGGCAAACACTATCGCGTGGAGTGGTTTGATCTCATTCAGTGATGTGAATGCTGGAAATGAAGTGGCACTTCCTGTTGATCTCCTTGAATTTACAGGTACCTACAACAATGGTGTTGTGTCATTACTATGGAAGACAGCTTCAGAAACAAATAATAGTCACTTTGAGGTGTACAAACTCTTGCCTGGGGAAGAGTTAAGATTCATCGGCGAGGAGCAAGGAGCAGGCAATTCAGGTGAGCAACTTGACTATCGTTTTTATGATCGTTCACCTGCCCTTGGAATCAACTATTACCAGTTACGACAATATGATTTTGATGGTCAGTATGAAGTGTTTGAAATGATCGCAGTTGATGTCAGTCTATTGGATTCTCCACTTCAATTAGCTGTCTATCCGAATCCGTCATTAGGGAATGCGATTACGCTTGTCTTAAGCGGTCTGCAGTCGGGTGTTCTATTTGACATTAGTATTGTTAGCCTGCAAGGAAAAGAGGTGTTCAGACGTTCGCTGCAGATGAGTATAGAGACTTTTGATCTGAACTTCGATCAACAGCTTTCCTCAGGGATTTATGTGATCGAAATTAACTATCAAGATCAATCTGTCATACAAAAGCTACTGATCAGGTAAGGTCGTAGTGCAAGTGCTTATTGGGTTAATTTGTCTGATGAGCAAAGTGAGCTGCAGCGCAGACATAGAGTCCTGCCGTCTCTGTTCGAAGTACCTGATCTCCAAGGCTCACTATCGTCATACCTTTGGCAAGAGCTTGGTCTAATTCACGCGGTGAAAAATCTCCTTCTGGGCCTATAAATAGATCGATGGAAGGCTCAGCAGTCAAAACACTTTTAAAGGGGATCGTTGTAGTATGCAGCGCGGCCAGTAACCTTAAATCGGCGGTAGATTTCTGAAGTGCATCACTAAATGAAATCATTTCGTTTACTTCCGTTAGCCATGCTCCTTTTGATTGCTTCAATGCAGAAAGTGTCTTTTTTCTAAGTCGATCAAGCCGAAGTTTGGCGCGTTCGGAGTTGTTACACTGAATGAAATTGATAGAAGCGACTCCTAGTTCAGCTAGTTTTTCGGTCATCCACTCCATTCTCTCTTGCTGCTTTGTAGGCGCAAGGAATAGTTGAATCGGACGCGCTGGTCTTTCTTGCACTGTTTGCTGATTGATTGCAAAGAAAAGCTCGTTTTTATTGATTTGAGTAATGGTTACCAGGACTTTTAGCCCTTTCCCATCTGTGATGTTAATCTGATCCCCTTCTATATGTCGCAGTACACGCGTACAGTGTCCAAACTCTTCTCCCTCGAGGGTAGTCACACTTTTTCCTAATTCTGGATGATAAAAGAGATGCATAGAAACAGAGAAGTTTTACATTTATAGCAAATTACAAGATAAATATCTCACCATGGCACACCTGCGATTTAAAGCACTTGATCAGTTACACCTACGTCAAAAAAAGGTAGTCAAAGCCCCCAGTAACAAGATATCAGATTACTTCGGTGAGCTGACTTTCGGTACCATGCAGATGCAGCGAAACTTGTCACCAGAGGTCTTTAAACGAGTCCAAGCAGCTATTAAGGATAGGGAACAGATCGATGCCGAGACGGCAGAAGCTATTGCTGCGTCTGTTAGAGTTTGGGCCATGGAGATGGGCGTCACGCATTACACACATTGGTTCCAGCCCCTGACTGGTGCGACAGCTGAGAAACATGATGCCTTTTATGACCCAACTAAGGGGATCGAACAGTTAAAGGGCGGTGAATTGGTACAACAGGAACCTGACGCAAGTTCCTTCCCAAGTGGGGGAATCAGGACTACTTTCGAAGCTAGAGGCTATACGGCTTGGGATCCCTCGTCGCCGATGTTTATCTACGGGTCTACACTTTGCATCCCTACGATATTTGTGTCGTTCACAGGCGAGGCATTAGACTTCAAGGCACCTCTGCTAAAAGCCCTGGATGCGGTGGATAAAGCCTCAACAAAAGTTTGCAGACTCTTTGATCGAGGGGTAACAAGCGTCAGTGCATCGCTTGGTTGGGAGCAGGAGTATTTTGTAGTGGATAAGGCTATGTTTGAAGCTCGACCTGATTTGGTCTTAGGGGGCAGGACAGTTTTTGGACATAACCCTGCCAGAGGCCAGCAGCTTGATGATCATTATTTTGGCGCTATTCCATCAAGGATCTATGATTTTATGAGGGATTATGAGATTCAAGCGCATCGATTGGGAATTCCACTAAGGACGAGACACAATGAAGTGGCCCCGTCTCAATTTGAAGCAGCTCCGATGTTTGGTCCGGTCAATGTAGCAACCGATCAGAACCAGCTGCTCAAAGACATCATGCAACGGATAGCAGACACACATGACCTAAAGGTACTATTTCATGAAAAGCCATTTGCTGGATTAAATGGAAGTGGAAAGCACAACAACTGGTCGCTTGTCACCGACACTGGCGTCAATCTTTTTCAGCCAACTTCAAGTGCCCGCGACAACTTACTTTTTCTCATCTTCTTGGTGACAACCGTTAAGGCGGTCTACGAGCATGATGATCTACTGAGAGCAAGTATTGCATCAGTGGGTAATGATCATCGCTTGGGAGCAAATGAAGCCCCACCTGCTATCATATCTATCTTTTTAGGTACAACTCTGACTAAGGTGCTGGATGAGTTAGAAAAAAATGGGAATGTCAAAATAGGTAAAGGGGATAATCTATACATGAAGCTCGGTATCGACCAGATCCCTGCTATCATCCTTGATAATACGGATAGGAATAGGACATCACCCTTCGCCTTTACAGGGAATAAGTTTGAGTTTCGAGCGGTAGGTAGCGAGGCCAATGTATCTAATCCCATGATGGTTCTTAATCTGATCGTTGCAGATCAGCTAAACGATTTTTATAAGGTTGTTTCAAAGAAGATCAATGATGGCGAGGATAGAAGGCTAGCGACGATCGATGTATTGAGAGGCTATATCAAATCTTCTAAAAACATTCGATTTGAAGGAGATGGATATAGTGAGGAATGGGTGGTTAAAGCCCAAAAACGAAAACTCTCAAACGTAAAGGATACGCCTAGGGCATTGGATTTTTTAGTCAGTGAAAAGTCACTCAAGCTGTTTGAAAAGAACAAAATCATGTCCAGGGTTGAAGTCGAAGCACGCCACGCGATTATGCTTGAGGATTACATTATGAAAGTGCAGATTGAATCTCGAGTTATGGGTGATATGGCCTTAAATCACATCATTCCTACAGCCATCAATTATCAAAATACGTTGATTACTAATGCCAAAGGCTTAATTGAGCTAGGCTTGAATGCTGAGCATGTCAAGAAGTCTATTGAAGAAATATCAAGCCATCTTAATACGGTGGCTTCGATCGTGGATGAAATGGTAGATGCACGGAAACGAATTAATGGAATTGAAGATTCGAAGCAGAAAGCTGTTGCGTATAGTGATGAAATAAAGGAGAAATTCTTTGAGCCACTGCGTTATGCTGTAGATAAATTAGAATTGCTCGTAGATGACGAGCTGTGGCCATTGGTCAAGTACCGTGAACTACTGTTTCTTCGTTAACAGCTCCTATTGATTATGAATCGGCGACTTTTTGAAGCTTAGCATAGTTTACCAGCTCGATAGATTTTTGATTGATTAAGATCAATTTCTCTTCGCGAAAGTCTTTGAGTAAGCGCCCTAGACTTTCACGTGCCATTCCTACAATGTTGGCGAGATCCTTTCTAGATAAGAGAATCTTGCCATCGTTATCCTCATATTTCTGCTGCAATATGAGGAGATACAAGGCCAATCGTTGTCTCATAGATTTTTGGGCCAGAACAGTGATGGTATTGACCATCACACCAAACTCATGACTCATATTCTGAATGATAAGTAGTTTGAGATCGGGGATCATGTTTAGGAGTTCATTGAACTTATCCTTTGAGGTAAAAAACACAGTGCATTCCTCCAGAGCTTCACATGAATCTTCATAGGGTTCACCGCAGAGTAGGGAGTGATAACCCATGAGGTCTCCAGATTTATAAACGTAGAATATCTGGTCTTTTCCAGCGACACCGGTCTTAAATATTTTGGCCTTTCCGCGCTCAATCAAAAATACACCTGTTGCTAGACCACCCTCGTAAAAAATCTGCTTTCCTTTCTTGAAGTATAGCTTGCGGGTATATTCCATGAAAAGCATTCGCTCTTTGGAGGATAGAGAGCTGAGAATACGGTTACTTAAAAAATCAAACTTCTTGACATCGATTTGCATATTGATACAATGGTATAGTTATTATGTGATATATATCACATAATAATGTGCTATTTATACTATTTCATGTCCTTAAAAATATGAATTTTTGAAGCTTGATTAGAAATAAATTCATACAGTCACTTGGAGCCTCTCTGCTTGTCAGTCTGCTACTTTTTGTCTCGCAGCAGTTAGTCTACGAGGTAGAAGAGTCTGCGGAAGGTAGAGAAGTGGCTCAAGAGGAACTAAGAGAAGGGACTGAGTTTGGGTCCGTGCTCTTATTTTCTGGTTTTGATAGTATTGGTTCCATACCTGCTTTCTCTAAGCTGATTAGCTTTGTCATCGAGGGGTCTTTTCGCTCGACTGAGTCTGTAGAAGCAGACACTGCAGGTATTTCTCTTTATATCCTCTATTGCTGTAGTAAGACAGAATTTTCATAAGTACATAGTGCCGCTCACTGCTGTGAGCTTTTCTTCAATGCACATCTTTCTACGATGTAGCACTATTTCTTATATCTAAATTTCTGTTTACTTATGAATGCTCGAATCCAAGATTCTATAAAATATTTTAGACGTGATGCCTTAGCTGGTACCGTCTCCGGTGTTATGGCTGTACCTCTTACGGTAGGTATATGTCTGATGTCAGATTATCCGATTATGACAGGTTTGTACACTGTCATCTTTGCAGGAATAGTCAGTTTTATCACCTACTTGTTTAAACCTGGAAATTACACCGGTATGCCAGGTGTTGCTGCTGGTCTAGCTCCTGCTTTGGCATTGGGTGTCCATACTTTCGGCATGGAAAACATGCCTTTTGTAATTGTGTTGACTTCTGTCTTTCAGGCAATTGTATGGAAGTATCGACTTGAGCGATACATCCTTAGGTTAGTTCCTCATTATTTGGTGGAAGGATTGTTAGCAGGTGTCGGTCTGAAAATTGCCGTCAAATTCATTCCGTTTTTATATGATATCGAGCATGAAACATCGAACTGGCTCAATTTTGAGCGTGAAGTTGTCCTTTTATTAAGCTTTGTTTCTTTTGTTTCTTTTGTACTACTGTTCAAGTACTACAAGAAGAACATGCCTGCCTTGCCATATTTTGTTATTATGGTTACCAGTTTTGCGTTGAGTTTCTTTATGCCTTTGCCGAGGATCGCCATTGATTCTGTGCCTTTCGTTTTGCGCTTGCCTTTACCTGATTTTGGCATTCTCAATGATCAGGAGACACTTTTTCTACTGTTGAAAATGATAGGCTATGCCGTGATGTTAGGTACAATTGACGTGATAG
>JBLHTU010000178.1:0-6552 GCA_047627515.1 Cyclobacteriaceae bacterium
AGACGGGGATGAAGATCTGATTTTGGGCGGTAATCTTTTTGGTGTTAAACCGGAAATGGGCAGATATGACGCGAGCTACGGCACCTACCTCGAAAACAAGGGAAATAGGACCTGGAAAGTGTACAGTAATAACAGAGGACTTAAGGTAGAGGGACAAGTGAGAGATATTGTACAGATCGGTAATCAACTTGTTTTGCTGAGGAATGACCTACCTACTGTTGCCTTTGACTTCTAAGAGGTGAGACGGATTAACTTTTTCCTAAAGAAGTGTCAGCTGTCATTTATTGCTGTTTTTGTGATATTGAATATGCTTTTTCAATGCAAGCAAAAGGAACCCGCTTCAATTCGCTTTCAGATCTTAACACCTCAATCGTCCGGTATCACATTTACAAATCAGCTGAAAGATAACGGCGATCAAAATATCATCGAATATCTATATCACTATAATGGAGGGGGAGTCGGAATAGGTGATTTTGATAATGATGGGCTTGAGGATATTTTTCTCTCTGGCAACCAAGTCCCTAACAAGCTCTACAAGAACTTAGGAGGTTTGCGATTTGCTGATGTGTCTTTGAAAGCAGGGGTTAGTGATTCTTCGGGCTGGTCCACAGGTGTATCGGTTGCTGATGTAAACCTAGATGGCTGGTTGGATATTTACGTTTGTCAGGTAGGAGGGTATAAAAGCTACAAAGGTCAAAATAAACTGTACATCAACCTCCAGGACGGTTCGTTCAAAGAAAGTGCAAGTAGTTATGGTCTAGATTTTCAGGGTTTTTCGACACAGGCAGCCTTCTTAGACTATGATAAAGATGGAGATCTTGATATGTTTCTGATGAATCATGCTGTGCATACACCAAGAAGCTATCAGCCATCCGATGAGCGACTAGTCAGAGACTCACTATCTGGAGATTACCTATACAGGAATCTTGCTGTTGAGGGTGAGATGCGGTTTGAAGATGCCTCCGTCGAGGCCGGAATTATTGCTGCCTCTCAGGGTTATGGTTTAGGCTTAGTGGTTTCAGATGTTAATCTCGACGGCTGGCCTGATATTTTTGTTGGAAACGATTTTCATGAAGATGACTACCTGTATATCAATCAGAAAAACGGAAAATTTCTAGAAGAAATGGCAGGTAGATTGCCTCATTCTAGTCAGTATACGATGGGTGTTGACATTCAGGATATGAATGGCGATGGTCAACCAGATATTTTTGAAACCGATATGATGCCGGCTGATAAGGTCATTAGAATGAAGTCAGGAGGTGAAGATTCTGATAAAATTAAGGAAGTAAAAGCACGATTTGGTTACCATCCTCAGACAGCTAGGAATAATTTCCATCTAAATAAAGGAGATGCGCAGTTTGGTGATATCGCATTGATGACCGAGACGTATAGCTCAGACTGGAGCTGGTCAGTGCTGCTGGAGGACTTTGACAATAATGGTCTTCGGGATATTTTTATTTCTAATGGGATCTATAAGCGACCCAATGACCTGGACTTCATTAACTATTTGAGTAATTCAAATCTAGGACTGTTTCAAGGGCCACAGCAGGATAGCCTCGAAGAAGTGCTTATCAAAGCTATGCCTACTTTGCGGATTGCTAATAAAATGTTCGCTCAGGTTTCACCCTTAAATTTCGAAGATATGTCTGCGTCTTGGGGACTTGCAAAAGGAAGCTACTCAGGAGCCTCAGCAGTGGCGGACTTTGACCTTGACGGAGATTTGGATATGATCATCAACAATGTGAATCATGAAGCTTGGCTAGTCGAAAACCTTTCTACTTCTATCGATAGTAGTCATTACCTTAATGTCAAGCTCAAAACAGCAGATACTTCGATAATTTTTGGATCCATGGTGAGTGTCTACAGTGGGCAGACGAAACAAGTAAGTCAGCTCAACCCTGTTCGTGGTTTTATGGCTTCTAGTACTCATCAAATACATTTTGGTCTAGGTAGCCGATCAAAAGTGGACAGTGTGATCATCCGATGGCCCGATGGGAAAGTGCAGATGATTAAGGATATAAAGACAGATCATACATTAGAAGTCATGTATAATACCGATCGTCTTACAGATGAAGCCTCTTTGAAAGAGCCTCTACAAGAATGGAATGTAGTTCCCTCTGCACTGTCAAGATATGAAGATGCGTATGTGGACTATAACTACGACCCATTGATTCCCCATTCGGTATCCCGAGAAGGGATGGGTTCTGCCGTAGCTGACTTTGATAGGAATGGTCAATTAGAATATGTAATCGGCGGTGCCTCAGGTTTTGCACCTATGTTTTTGACAAGAGATACCAGTGGAGTGCTTGCGTCTATTCGTGTCAGTCAATTGGAGGCGGATAGGCAAAAAGAAGATGTAAGTATCGCAGTAGCAGATTTCAACACCGATGGAAGACTGGATATGTTTGTAGCTAGCGGCGGAAATAAAAGCAAGGAAGGGGACAATAGTCTTTCTGATCGATTGTATCTAGGAGATGGCCAGCTCTCGTTTGTAAAATCGAATGTTTTACTGCCAAGAACAAATGCGTCTGTAGCTGTAGCTGCTGATTTTGATGCAGATGGAGACATTGATTTGTTCGTCGGCTCACGCAATGTGCCTGGTGCTTACGGGAGATCTCCGATTAGTTATGTATTGAAGAACACAGGTAGCGGTGAGTTTGAATTTTCTCCTCTGGAAGCTGGTATGGTAACGGATGCAGCATGGACTGACTACAATGGGGATGGCTGGCTGGATTTAATCACCGTTGGAGAATGGGAGCCTATTACAATTTGGATCAACGAACAGGGCACTCTGATAAACCAGACGAAAAAGTTCGGGCTAGAGAACACAAATGGGTGGTATCGAGCACTGGAGATTGTCGATTTAAACCAAGATGGGAAACCGGATATACTTGCTGCTAACTTAGGTTCGAATGCGTTAATCCAAGCATCGCTCGAAGAGCCGGCCTCATTGTATGTTGGCGATTTTGATGGCAATGGGCAGAGTGATCCGATTGTGATGCATTATGTAGAGGGCATTTTGTCTCCCATGGCGAGTAAGGATATGCTTGTGAGCCAATTACCGGGTTTGAAGAAGCAGTTTCTGAGCTATACTCAATATTCAAAGACAGAAGGCATTGAGGACCTATTGGGAAAAGGATTCAATCAAGAAGAGGTCATCAGAAAACAGGCAATGGAAATGAGACATTTGATAGTTTTATCTGGTGATCAAAGCCCCAAAATTTACCCCATGCCATTTCAAGCACAAATGAGTCCGATCAATGACTTCTGGATTGGCGACATAAACAAAGACGGACATGATGATATATTAACTGTCGCAGGAATGGCAGGGACGACTGCTACCTACGGATTATTTGATGCGAACCCATTGTCAATTTATCTAGGACAGTCTACGGCTCCGTTTATGAAACATCAGGCATTTATACCGATCAGCCAAGGTCTGACTTTAGATCAGATTATCCCGATAGATACAGCTACTTTTCTTCTTGTCCCAATTGAAGGGAATCTTCAACTTTTGGAAAAGCAGTAGTAGATCAACGGTAGTTTTATCTTGAATAGAGGAGTATACTTTATAAAGTAGGGTACTTCGTGATTTCTAGATTATCAAATATTTAGAGGTCGATTCGGTGTAATATTTTAGAATAATCTTAATGAAATCGATTTCAAAAAGAGATTTTAGAAATATTGACCCTATTCGCTTCTCCGTCTTAAGAATATGGTATTTATTTGGACGAAAGCCAGTACTTAATCCTTATCCAAAAAAAATATTTCTGCAGGGTCGCGCATTTGAACGGTTGCGAGCAAACGTATTTCTGGAGTTACTGGTTTACGTAAATAGAAAGGGATTCTTATAATTTCACTGTGAATAGTATAGGTTATGCTTAGATATGGGGTAGTAGTTTTATCGTTTGTTATTTCACTTGTCCTACGAGGGCAAGTGGTTACTTCCGAGCCCAACTTCCCGAAAGATGACCAATCAGTTGTCATTACATTCGATGCAACGAAAGGCAATGCAGGGTTAGTAGGATATACAGGGGATGTGTATGCCCATACAGGCGTAATCACTGAAAATAGTACCAGTCCAAGTGACTGGAAGTATGTCAAAACAGATTGGGGAGAAAATACTCCTGAAACTAAACTAGAGCTTATAGGTGATGATTTATACACGCTAACAATTAGCCCGTCCATTAGAGAATATTACGGTGTGCCAGACTCTATAGAGATTCAAAAGATTTCGATGGTTTTTAGAAGCGCTGATACAAGTGTAGAAGGAAAAGGGGATGGAGGGTCTGATATCTTCGTTGACTTAAACATCGGGTTTGTTCTTCAGGTAAACAGCCCAACGACAAGATTTGGATTTTACAAGGCAGGCGACATGATTGATTTCTCCCTTGCGACACCTGAAACCTCGGATTTTAGTTTCTATGTCGATGGTCAGTTGATCAGCCAAGAGAACACGAGCGATTTTGCGGTCAGCCATCCCGTGATGTCCGACCAACAAGTGCATGAGTTGATTGTGACGGCAATTGCAGGTGAGGATTCTGCTGGATATCAGCATAACTATATCGTAGATCCTGCAACTGTAACTGCAACTGTTCCAGAAGGTCTGATAGACGGTATTAATTACACAACGGACGATACTGAAGCGTACTTAGTGTTGACGGCACCAGGTAAGCTGAATGTCTTTGTCCTAGGGGACTTCAATGAGTGGAAAATCAATCTGGATTTTCAAATGAGTCAAGATGAGGATAAGTTTTGGATCAGAATCGGAGATCTGCGGCCAAATCAAGAGTATATATTTCAATATTTGATTGAGGGAGAATTATTGATTGCGGACCCGTACACAGAGAAAGTAATTTCTCAATTTGATGATCAGGAGATCATCCAGATGAACAGGTATCCGGGATTGGCTAGCTATCCATTTGCTCTGACAGAACATGAAGCTTCTGTTATTCACACTGCTAAGGCGGAGTATGAGTGGCAAGTAACTTCTTTCGAGAAGCCAGCCAAGGAGGACTTGGTAATTTACGAGCTGCTCGTCCGAGATTTCTCCGAAGAACGCACCTATCAGGCTGTTATTGATCAACTGGATTATCTTGATTCTTTGGGTATTAATGCCTTGCAATTAATGCCGATCATGGAGTTTGAAGGGAATCTGAGCTGGGGGTACAATCCGGCCTTCAAGTTTGCAGTAGATAAGTTTTACGGTACTGAAGATGAACTCAAATTGTTAATTGATGAGTGCCACAAACGAGGAATTGCTGTCATCCTTGATATCGTTTTGAATCACCATTTTGGTCGTAGTCCTTTGGTACGAATGTACAATGAGGGCGATTTTGGAAAGCCGACAGCTGACAACCCTTGGTTTAATATCAATGCGACCCATGATTTCAATGTTGGTTATGATTTTAACCATGAGAGTTTATATACGCAAGCTTACATCGACCGAGTCAATGCATATTGGCTGGAGGAATACAAAGCAGATGGTTATCGATTTGATCTTTCTAAAGGGTTTACACAAAAAGTAACTGTTGGAAACGTAGGGGCATGGGGGCAATACGATGCTGAGCGTATTGCATTGCTAAAAAGGATGTCAGATAAAATATGGGAGGTAGACTCAGAAGCATATGTCATTTTGGAGCACTTTGCTGACAACTCAGAAGAAGTAGAATTAGCAAATTATGGTATGATGCTGTGGGGAAATCAGCACGGCACCTATATCAATAGTGCATCAGCGCGGTCTTCGAACCTAGATTGGGGATACTATAAAGTTCGAGGGTGGGAGCAGCCAAATCTCGTTGCGTACATGGAAAGCCATGATGAGGAACGAACGTTTTTTGAAGTAGGGAAAAGATCTACCGAGCCGTTTGGCCTTCAAATTCAACGAATGAGGATGAATGCAGCTTTTTTCTTCGCGATACCTGGCCCTAAGATGCTTTGGCAGTTTGGAGAGTTTGGTTATGATTTGGAGCTTAACAACGATCGGTTAGGCATCAAGCCTACCAGATGGGAGTATCTCGAAGATTCCTTGAGGTTGGACCTATTCTCGACGTATCAGGCAATGATCAATCTGAAAACGCAAACGGATTATCTCGATGAAGAATACTTTGATTGGCAGCCCTCTGGAGATGTTCGCTGGATCACATACGAGCACCCCGAGGTACAAACGTTAATCATTGGGAATTTTTCAAAAACAGGACAGGACGCATCAAGTGTATTTCCTGTTACAGGTACATGGTATAATTTTCTAACTGGGGAAGAACTGGAAGTATCTGCAATAACTCAGTCTATCAGTTTGGATAGAGGGAGCTTTGCTGTGTGGACGTCTGAGCCGATTGATAACTTCACTAATTGGGTACCTGAGGCATTCTTACTTGCGCTTGATCAACAGCTGGATCTGCAGGTATTCCCGAATCCAACGAGCGAGTTTATTCATATTGGAGGGTTAGACCAAACGGTAGATCTTGGATATACTATTTATGATGTAAGCGGACGATTTATATCAAAAGGAGTAATCTCTGATGGACCAATAAGCGTTTCTGGTTTAGAAAG
>JBLHTU010000179.1:0-6493 GCA_047627515.1 Cyclobacteriaceae bacterium
CAAGTAGGTTTCCTGTATTAATGGTTTGTCACAGGAATTCCGCAAAGTAAGTTTAGCCTCTAGACAAAGAACATTATGACCATGATGAAAAATATGCTATTGATTTTGTGGACACTAAGTGTGTCGACATTGGTCGGACAAGACCGTGAGCAAGTCGCTGAAGAGACCGTGACAACAAACCACAGTGTGGTTATCAAAGGAAAATCTGTACCCTTCCAAGCGACCACTGGGACTCAGCCTGTTTGGGACGAATCCGGGAAAGCGGTGGCGGCTGTCCACTACACATATTATCTACGCACAGATGTCAAAAATAGAGCTGGAAGACCTCTAGTGATATCATTTAATGGTGGGCCAGGTTCTGGTTCAGTGTGGATGCACTTAGCCTATACAGGCCCTAAGATTCTCAAAATAGATGACGAAGGATTTCCGATTCAGCCATATGGTGTCAAAGACAATCCAAATTCGATTCTTGACGAAGCGGATATCGTATTTGTTAATCCGGTCAATACAGGCTATTCGCGTATCGTAGATGAGGAGGTTGATCGGAAGATGTTCTTTGGCGTTACTGCAGATATAAAATACTTAGCAGAATGGATCAATACTTTTGTGACAAGAGTTAACAGATGGGAATCCCCTAAGTATCTTATTGGTGAAAGCTATGGTACGACAAGGGTATCTGGCCTTGCACTAGAATTGCAAAATGCCCAATGGATGTATATTAACGGAGTGATCCTTGTATCGCCGACAGGGTTGGGTATTGATCGCAACGGACCTGTGGGAGCAGCGACGAGACTACCGTACTTTGCAGCGGCAGCCTGGTATCATAATCAACTTTCTGAAACGCTTCAAAATAGAGACTTGGAAGAGATGTTGGCAGAAGTAGAGGGCTATGCGATCAACGAGCTGATGCCTGTACTAGCCAAAGGAGGGTTTGTCGGGAAGGAGGAGCGATCAGCAGCTGCCAAGAAAATGGCAGAGTATTCAGGGATTTCTGAAAAGGTCATCTTGCAGCATAACTTGGATATATCACCCTCTTTTTTCTGGAAAGAATTGTTGAGAGAAGAAGGCTTCACTGTAGGTCGATTGGATTCTCGTTACAAAGGAATCGATCGAATGGATGGTGGATCTAGACCTGATTTCAATTCAGAGTTAACGAGTTGGTTGCACTCTTTCACACCTGCGGTTAACTTCTACTACCGTAATGTTTTGAACTACAAGACGGATATAAAGTACAACATGTTTGGTCCTGTCAGACCTTGGGATCGTAATGGCGACAATAGCGGCGAGGATCTCCGTCAGGCCATGGCACAAAACCCCTACCTTCATACGATGATCCAGTCAGGGTACTATGACGGCGCTACGCAGTATTTTGATGCCAAATACACCATGTGGCAGATCGACCCAAGTGGTAAACTAAAAGATCGCTTGTCTTTCAAAGGCTACCGTTCAGGACATATGATGTATTTAAGAAATGAGGATTTGATCAGTGCCAATGATCATATTCGGGATTTTATAAAAATGTCGTTGCCTAAACCAGGGGAACCAGCTAAGTACTAATTGCTAACATAAGAGAAGTGTGTGTTTTACACTTTTCTTATGTTTTATTTGATTCCAGTTAAGAGGGCACAGGAATGAAGCTATCCTTCTTTTGTGTGCAATATGTAGCCTAGAATGTAACCCTTTAATCTGTTCCATCCGCTGGAGTATAGTAGTCAGATGTAAGTGGTGAAGGAACCCAATTGAAATCTGGATCAATACAACCTATCATTGAGACTAACTATTTCTTCGGAAGGTCGGCTGAGGTCGAAAGTCTCTTATAATTTTCGGAGGAACCAAGATGTCCTTTATTATTAAATCTGATTTGCCTAAATCTATCTTGTCCTGTTGTTAGTAATACAAACTCGTGCTCAGGCTCAAACTAGTTCATTAGTTCATGTGATCCAAAACCTAGATGTTCTAGCAGTGTGTCTCGACCATTTCATAGGTTCCAAGTCCGTACCATTCTTTATCTGCTGTACTAGGTACTTCTCTCGCCTAGAGAATATTTACCTGTAGGTGATCTTGCTGAAGTTGAGCAGAGTCAATGATCATATCGTTCTCATAGTAGTCAAAAGATATTAACTCCCAAGCCCCTTCTAAAAACTCAAAACCTGGCTTATCTACAGTTTTCAAATCAACTAAAATGAAGGATGTATCAGTTGTAATGCCCTGAGCTCTTGCAAAAAAAACCTAGGCATAACATGAGAGGAATTACGAGCGGTTTCATCATGATCTTGTGTTTTTATTTCAGATAATGTGCAGAGCAGTTATATTATTTTAAGAAGATAGGATCCGAATTTTCGATATAAAAGAAAAGCAGGTACGCCGAATATCCAGTAGCACAAAGTCCAGTAATCTCTAATTTAAGTAGGCCTAGTACCCAACATTTTCTTGGTCGACAGATAAAAAAGTGAAGCACCCATTGCCATCAATATGTGACTTACATCAAAATGGTTAAACCAAACGTGTATGCCCCATTGGTTCATGAAAATCACAGCCGCTAGCGCAGAGCAGCCGACAGCCATGAGAGAAAGGCTGCTCGCCTGATTCTTGGTTTTCCAGTAGTTATATCCATGAAACCCACTTGTAACCACAAGTAATCCATAAGCACTGTGCGCTTCGACAAAAAAGAAATTGAGCGTGGTAAAGGTTAGAGTGATGAAAATTAGTAATTCAACAATATTGAGCCATGTGAAAAAGCGAAAGACACGACGATCTGAAATCAAGGGTCTAGCATATTCGATTGAAGCCCTTTCAATCAATGCAATTGAAAACATGCTCACTAACCAGCCCGGGAGCTTCCAGGGACTGACAGCCAATGTGCCATTATAAGGTAACGAATATAGAAACCCATGTCCGATGATTCCTCCAAGAGCAGTGGCGACCCCCATGCTCAGAAAATAGAATTTTAAATACGAAAAAAGGATTGATGATTCGGATCTACGGTTGATTTTAAAAAAAGCATAGAAGCAGATAGCAGAGACAATCAAGTCTGTCAGGACCGTTACCGGTTCATCCATGCGGATGCCCATCCAATCTATGCTTGTCATTTCGTATTCCACTTTTACAGTATTTCTTTATGAGTTAACAATGTACGGTTTATTCCTCGCTGATTCTTTGGTTTGATGAGTAGTATTGCCTGCACTGATCAATTGCCATTAAGGAGCGTGCCTTTCTAAATATCAATTCTGTGCTGTTTCTTTAACGTCACAAAAGCATTCACATGAAAAAATCACTTATTCTACTATTTGTCCTTATCTCAGCTTGTCAACAAAGAGCGTCAACGCGCTTTGTCTCGCCGTCAAATGGCTATGCACAGATGGTTGTTGTCGAGCAGTCTGGCGTCAAAACACTACATATTTCTGGTCAGGTCGGAAAAGGAATTGCTCTTGAGGAGCAGATGCGCGATGTATTAGTCAAGCTTAATGCCTTGCTGCAAAGTGAGGGAGGTGATTTTCAGGATTTGGTTAAAATCAATACCTATATCGTTGATTATGAACCTGCCGATTTAGATACTTTTCGAGAAGTGAGAAAAGAAGTTTTTTCGGATGAAATCACACCAGCAAGCACTTTGGTAGGTGTCTCGGCACTTGGTTTACCAGAATGGCTTATTGAGATCGATGCTGTGGCTGTGATTCAATAAGGCATAAAAAACAACCAGCCCCTATTGAAGACTGGTTGTCCCTTAACTAAACCAATATTATAAATCCAGCTGAGCTGGCATGAAGACGTTTAAAGACCGTTTCTTGCAGTCAATATTTCCTGTGGTTGCACCTGTTGATCATCCTGAGCATTTCTCAAAATACTTAGTGCAGCAATGATGATGATAGCAAAACCTAATCGAACTAATTGTAGTACTCGTTTACTGTCCATGGCTTTTTTATTTAATGATTTCTATAGCTGGTGGGTTGGGTAATAGTACGGAGTAAAATGAGCAGTGTTATATAAAATGATGATATAATACTAAAAATACCTAGAAGTAGGTAGGTCTCGTACCTAAAAGAGAGTAGCTGAACTAGGGATGTGGGTAGAGTTGATGGTTAGTTTTGCTTCCTGATGATAAAAATTATGAATGAAAGAAGAGTGGTGGTCACTGGTTTAGGTGCATTGACGCCCATTGGCAATGATGTAGATCATTTCTGGAACTCTTTGTTAGCTGGCGTTTCAGGAGCTGCGCCCATTCGGGCGTTTGATGCGGCCGCGTTCAAAACGTTATTTGCGTGCGAGTTGAAGGATTTTGAGGTCGCTGCCTATCTCGATCCTAAAGAAGCGCGTATTCATGATCGCTATACACATCTGGCTTTGATTGCTTCCCAGCAAGCCTTGGGAGATGCAGACTTAATGAATCATTCAATAGACAGCGAAAAGATCGGTGTCATCTGGGGTACGGGCAATGGTGGTTTCCAGAGTTTTGAAGCAGGAGTGGCCAGTTTTGTGGAAAATGATAAGATTCCACGGTTTAATCCTTACTTCATCCCAAAGACGCTTGTGAATATGGCTGCAGGCGTACTGGCATTGAAATTTGGTTTTAAAGGGTTGACTTTTGCTCCCGTGTCCGCATGCGCCACAGGCAATACAGCATTGATCGAGGCGATGCATCATATCAGTTGGGGGACTGCTGATGTGATATTGACGGGAGCTTCAGATGCGGCAATCAGTACTGCTGGAATAGGTGGATTTAATGCGATTCGGGCGTTGTCTACTCGCAATGATGATTCGGCGACTGCTTCTCGACCCTTTGACAAGGACAGGGACGGGTTTGTCATGGGCGAAGGGGCTGGAGCAATAATTTTGGAAGAGCGATCGCATGCGATCGCTCGTGGTGCTAAGATCTACGCAGAAATTGTAGGTGGAGCCATGACAAGTGATGCTTATCATTTGACTGCTTCACATCCCGAGGGTGAAGGTGCACAGCGAGCCATGAAGCAGACCTTAGCCATGGCCGGAATCGACAGGTCTGAGGTTGATTTGATCAATGCGCATGCGACCAGTACAGGATTAGGCGACAAAAGTGAAGCGAAAGCGATTGAAGCAGTCTATGGTCAACATCAACCGATCGTGTCGGCGACCAAATCTATGACAGGCCATTTGCTGGGTGCAGCAGCAGCCATAGAGGCAATTGCAGTGATCAAGTCAATCGAAATAGGATGGATACCCGCCACGATAAACACGACGGTTTTGGATGAATCTATACCTGATAATTTTAATATACTGCTTGGAAGTAGCAAGGAGAAGCAGGTGCATGTTGCGATGAGTAATGCCTTTGGTTTTGGTGGGCACAACGCCACGGTCTTGTTTAAATCTCATAATTAAGCAATAGCAGTGTCCATCTGCGTAACTTTGATTAATGAATTATCTCTCGGTAGAAAATCTGACAAAAAGTTATAGTGAAAAGCAGCTTTTTGAAGGCATAAGTTTTGGGTTAGATCAAGGGCAAAAGGCGGCCTTGGTAGGTGTGAATGGGTGCGGAAAATCTACGCTTATGAAGATCATTGCCGGTTTGGAACAGCAGGAGACAGGTCAAGTCTCTTTCCGAAAGGATTTAACCATTTCTTTCTTACCGCAGCGACCTAATTTTGAGCCGGATGATACTGTGCTGGAAGCTGTATTTGATTCGGATATCCAGGAGTTGTCAGTCATTCGTCAATACGAGTGGGCTTTGCTGCAGGCAGAGCAGGGGATAGAAATTACTTCGGGACCAGATCTGACAGATTTGATTGATCAGATGGATCAATTGAATGCGTGGGATTATGAAGCGCAAGTGAAGCAGATACTAGGTCAGCTGGGGATTCATGAATTGGAACAGAAAGTATCTAACCTCAGCGGGGGCCAGCGAAAACGTATTGCCCTAGCGAGGGCATTGGTCACAAACCCAGATGTTCTTATACTTGATGAGCCGACCAACCACTTAGATCTAGAAATCATCGAGTGGCTAGAAAATTACCTAGCTACAGCTAATATGACCTTATTGATGGTCACGCACGACAGGTACTTTTTGGACAAGGTTACCAATGAAATATTTGAGATCGATCAAGGAAAGCTGTTTCGCTATAAAGGCAACTATCAGCATTTTTTAGAAAAAAAATCAGAGCGTGAAACGCAAGATGCCGCGACAGTATCTAAAGCAAAAAATCTTTTGCGCAAGGAGTTGGAATGGATGCGTCGACAGCCCAAGGCTAGAGGAACAAAAGCAAAATATAGAATTGAAGCTTTTCATGATACCAAGGAGGTAGCAGGTAGAAGTAATGAAGTCCAAAAGATGGAAGTCAACCTATCTGGAGACCGTCAGGGCCGCAAAATCATGGAGTTACATCACATGAATAAGTCTTTTGGTGAGCAGAAAATACTTGGAGATTTTTCATATGTCTTTAAGAAAAAAGATAGAATAGGCGTTGTCGGTGCCAATGGTACAGGTAAGTCTACTTTCTTGAACCTACTGACGGGGGAGATACCT
>JBLHTU010000180.1:0-6426 GCA_047627515.1 Cyclobacteriaceae bacterium
TCTTACTGCGTTGCTGTTGTAGTCACCAGTAACTCCTATGGATAGTTTCGGTGATCGTTCCCTTTTCAAATCGGTCCCAAAATAATCCCCCTTGGAAGTAAACTCTCCGAAAGGTAGCAACTCAACTCTTGCAGTATATTGCTTCCCATTGAGCGGATTTGCTACAATTATGTCTCTACCTTCTCCTGTAGATACGGCAAATGCCTGATTAAAAACCGACTTGCCTATTATGGATTTATGTCTTAATTGAACTCCAATATCACGGTCAAGGGTAAACAGCCCATTGACCAAGCTACGATCTACAAATTGAAGTTTTTGAGATGAAATAACCCGTTCTCGGTTTCCTGGTAACTTAGTCTGACCAAACCAGAGCGACCAGCCTGGGGAAAAATTCCATTTCACTACTGCGTCTAAAAGTAAACTAGCGGTATTCCCGCTCTCATCAACCCTACCTGATCGCGTATCTCTATTGGACAACCCCAATTCGAGTTTATAGATGACCTTTGGAGAAAACACCCAGCCATCAAACTTTAGCCTGCTACGTCTTACAAGAAAATTTTCCTCCCATGTAGAATTTAATGCATTGTGTTTAGCCGCATACAGGGTTTGAAATCTAAACCCAAATTTTACATACATCGTCGAATCCTTAGAAATGGCTGTCAAGCCTTTTCCAAATTTATCATTAACTAGATTTTGCGATTGGAGGTTCTCGACATTCAAGAGAAGAAAAACTAGGATCGTAATTAGGCCTGTGGTTGATTTCAAAACTGAGGTTTTTATGAACAATTCATTGAATATTTGTAGAAACAATCCCACATTGATAAACGAATGTTGTCAATTTAGTAATATTGACTTAACCTACGCTGCTTATTTTTGGTAAGAATATTACGAGACCAACTAACCAAAAACCGTCATGACGTTCGGATTACTTGAAGTCCTAAATCTCCTCGGATCATTGGCTTTTTTCATCTATGGGATGAAAATCATGAGTGAATCGATACAGAAAGTAGCCGGTTCAGAAATGAGACAAATCCTCTCATCAATGACCTCTAACAGGTTTACTGGGGTGTTGACAGGATTTTTAATCACCGGGTTAGTCCAGTCTTCCTCGGCAACTACAGTACTTGTAGTCAGCTTTGTTAATGCAGGGCTTTTGTCGGTGATGGAATCAATTGGTGTGATCATGGGGGCTAACATTGGCACCACTATCACCGCATGGCTAATCTCCATTGTTGGGTTCAAGGTGAAGATTTCGAGCTACGCACTCCCAATAATTGCTTTAGCTTTTCCATTGCTCTTTTTTACTAGAGACAAAATAAAATCCTGGGGTGAAGTCTTTATTGGATTTGCGCTATTGTTCATGGGACTGGCATTTCTAAAAGATGCTGTTCCTGATCTAAAGTCTAATCCTGAAATTTTGGAATTCCTCAGTAGCTACATTGACATGGGGTTCCTGTCAATCCTTCTTTTTGTTCTAATTGGAACTATATTGACTGTGGTGGTCCAATCCTCAAGTGCGGCCATGGCGTTGACTCTGGTAATGGCAAATAATGGATGGATTCCATTTGAACTTGCAGCTGCCATGGTATTAGGAGAAAACATTGGGACTACGATTACTGCTAACCTTGCAGCAATTGTTGGAAATGTTCACGCTAAAAGAGCTGCTTTTGCTCACTTCATCTTCAATATTTTTGGTGTGGTTTGGATCATTCTATTGATGAATCCAGTGTTGGGCATGATTGATTCATATATGGTGAGCAACGGAAGTCTTGGGCCAATGGCCGACCCTACAGCCGTTCCTTTTGGATTAGCGATATTTCACACTTCGTTCAATATTGCGAACGCTTTTTTACTTATCTGGTTTGTTCCATTCATCGGTAAAGTCGTCATCTCTGCTATCAAATCGAAAGGTGATGATGAAGAGTTCAATCTTAAATACATAGGTACGGGGCTTATGAGTACTGCTGAGCTATCCTTGGAAGAAGCTCAAAAAGAAACGGCCCATTTCGGGAGTACCATAAATACAATGGTGAAATTATTCCGTGAACTTCTTGATCAAACCAAGCCTAAGAAAATCAAGAAGCTTCTCAAACAAATGAGAAAGTACGAGGAGATCACGGATCAACTCGAAGTGGAAATATCAAACTATCTCAGTAAAGTGGCTGACGGTAGCCTCAGCTCCAAAACTTCGACAAGGTTGGTGAGCATCCTGAGTATTACCAATGATTTAGAAAGAGTAGGTGACGTGTTTTTCCAAATGTCAAAAGACATTGAGGTAAGGAAAAAAGACGATACGACTTTCTCTAAAAAGCAAAGAGCCAATCTGGAAAAGATGCTAACACTCGTAGAGGACGCAATCACAATCATGAATGAAAACCTGGCTCAGAAGTACAGCTCTGTTAGTATTGATAAGGCACTATTAGCAGAGCAGGAAATTGACGCCACAAGAAACAATTTACGAACAGAGCTTCTGGAACAAATGGAAAGCAAAAAGTATGATATTAAAATGGGAGCTCTCTACAAAGATCTTTTTCAATCACTTGAGAAAGTGGGGGATCACATCGTGAATGTTACAGAAGCTATTACCGGTGAATCTGAGAGGAGTCTGAAGAAGGCTAACCGGATAGTAGTAGTAGAAGATTGAAAATATCGACAGCCAACCTGTGGTGAAAAAGTCTATATATAAACAGATTGTAGGGATAGATGGGATAAGCATACTCTTTTTCCTATCTATTCAACTGCTTATTCTGTGATTTGAAATTAGAGGTAGCTATATCATTGCAACTATTGATATGGCTACCTCTAATCCTTACAGTGGATTGTTGACTGCCATAGATAATATTTTTCTTAAGCTCGTTTTTGAAGCACCACCCAACTTCGCGGTGATTATTTTCATTCTGTACTCCATGCTAACATTCCTTTCATTTGGGTACGGTCAATTATGGTCATGTCCACTGAATTTACGACGGACTAATCATTCATTACTTCGGTGGACTTTTCAAATCGACGATGAAACGAATAGCTTCTGTTAATGAAGGGACTTTTTCAAATGACGCTGGACCTTTCCGTACCATAACCTACGACCGAGATGACAAGACAACTAAACAAATTAGTGGCTTGGATACTAAGAACTTTGATACAAATCGATACTTTCTGCTAGATAAATATCTCATAGGGGAAAATATAAGAATTGGATGTTTCAACAACCTAACATTCTCATTCTTCCTATTTTGTTGCCTTTTAAGTCTTTGGTTGATCTTCTCACAACTCACAGGAATAGTATAAGCGGAGCACAACAGACGCTATCAGTTATATGCCTTGGCGGCCCGCTGGTTTCAGCGGAACTAGACCGTGAATCTGCCGCTGGGAAAATACAGTGCATTCTACTTAGCCCATCTCGCAGGAGATATAATTTTGGAGACGCAGTGCCCCTTTGAACCGTTGTGAGCCTCGGCATATTTCACTAGTTTAGTGCTTTTAGCCAAGTTCGGAGCATACAAGCCGATAGCTTGGCGTTTAGAGTTCATTATAAATTAAAAAATGCACGACAAGATTAGCCCTATTATGCATTCTGTTTCGCCTGTTTCAAGTAAATCAGTTGGGAAAGTAGAGGATTTAATCGAATACATTACTGTTAAAAAAGGAGAGCCAATAACTACAGTGGGACAAAGGAATAATCTGGAGTATTTTATGATTGAGGGAATCTGCAAAAGTTTTCTAAACACACCCGAGGGAGAAAATGTGACGATTTCTTTTTTCATGTCTAATTCGATAATATCACCAAGTAGTACTAGAAATCAAGACGGTAAATCAGTAATTAATATACAAGCATTAACAGATGTTAAGATCGCAGCTATTAATGCTTCAGAGTTTGAAAAATTAATGATTGAAGATCTAGAAATTCGAGATTTTGGAAATTCTGTCTTAAGAATAGAACTTATGGCCAAGGTCCATAAAGAAATAGCTTTAGCTTCACTTAAAGGAAAAGATCGATTACTTCAATTAAGAAAGAATTACCCGAATATCGAAAACCTCGTACCGCATTCTGACATTGCTTCATATTTAGGGATAACTACTATCTCTTTAAGTAGATTAAGAACGCAATCTTAACGCTTATCATTTGTTAATGGAATCGCCTCATGAATTGGCAACCTTTGTTTTCTAATCAAAACAATAATTATGTCAATTTTAAATTCATTGCTTCTTAAGACTTCCTCAGTAAAGAAATTATGTATCACATTTGTTGCAAGTCACCTTGTCTTGCTGATGATGATGATCTATACTTTTCCGGTGATCAATAATCAAATTGGGACTAAAGCATTTGACCTACAAACTTTTGGGTATTCGGTTTCTGAAGCAACCTCAATTGTGAGCAACTTGAATGATCAAACTATTGATCTTTACCTTTTCCCACAATTAACTTTCTTAGATCTACTTTACCCTTTTCTACTGGCTCTGTTCTTGAGCAGTCTATTATTTCGGCTTATTAAAATAACCGGATCAAAAAGTAAAATCACATCGCCATTCTTGATTATTCCATTTTTGGCTATGATATTTGATTATTCAGAAAACATATGTATCATTTTAATGATTACAAAATCAATTGAGATCTCTGAAACGATCGTGATCTTATCAAGTACATTTACTGTTTTAAAAGGAGTCTTAACTTCAATTTCTTGGATAGCCATCTTGGTGTATGCTATGAAATGGTTTAGATTGAAAATTATAGGAAGAAATAAGAAACGAGCTCTAATCGAGTAGACGGCCGTGAGCCATAAGCCCACGGTACGCCTCTCACACCACCAAGCGTACGGTTCTCGTACTTAGCGGTTCGTTGAGCATATCAAGATTGCTCTTTACACCAATCTTGACCTTTCTTTACTTTAAGATAAGGCTAGTACCCGCCAACTGGCGAATTAACCTCCTTATCGAATTTCAGTCTACTCAACGTTCAGTCCTTCATCAACTTGGGAGAGCTCCCCAGGTAATGGCGGCTGAACCCTGCGACATCTACTAATGAAAATTTATTGGTCTAGAGTTGTGCAAAGATGTGCTTGCTTACTCATTCTCACTAGCCTCAATATGTCATTTCTATTCGTCAGTTCCATCCTTTGACGTTTGACTTCCTTCAGTTCTAACCTCACGATTAACAACCTTATCACTTGCTAGTAGGCTAATACTAACTTGCCTACAAGGGACTTGCACCCTCTAGTATCTCTTTATATCTTTCGATACAACGCCCATGCTGGACGCACACAAAATCTAAACTGCATTAAAACGCAATCTAAACAGGCGCTATCACCAATACCTACCATGAAGAAGCTCAATATTTTTTTACTATTAATTATACTTACAACGACATTGGCTTTTAGTCAAACTGGGAATGAACGCATATTCTTTTCTTCGTATAGACCACAGGGTTGGGATATTTGGATTGCTAACAGCCAAACAGAGGAAGTTGATCAGGTAACTACCAACGAAGCTTTAGAATATAACCCGGTAATCAGCCCAGATGGGAAGTGGATTGTATTTACTTCTGAGCGATTTGGCAACCCAAAGATTTTAATCAAGTCTCTAGAAGAAAAAGGGGAAGCACGCCTATTAATTAACCATGAATCCTCAATGCAGGATCAGGCCGTAATATCTCCCGACAATAATTGGATTGTATTTACTTCAACACATGAAGGGCAATCAGATATTTACCGGCTCCCCTTTCAGCCTAGTGATACACTAAATCTTGACGCTGCAATAAATCTCACTCATGACCAAGGAGGTGATTTCAGACCTTCCTTTTCGCCTGATGGATCGCAAATCGCTTTTTCTAGCGATCGCAATCATCAGATCCAAGCCCACCCAAATTTTGTATTTGCCATGAGTCGAACAGGCGATATCTTTAGTATGACTATAGATGGGGAGAATCTAAAAAGACTCACTAAAAATGATCATTGGGATGGCAGCCCCACCTATTCAAAGGATGGGAAGAAAATCTATTTTTACAGTGGGCCGAGAAATTCGTATCGAATCTATTCGATGAATCTCGATGGCGGGGATCAGGAAGCTATAACTCCTGATGACATCAATGCTATTTCACCGACTCCTTTGAATGATTCCACCTTAGTCTTCACCACATTCGAAAATAGGAAGTTTCGGCTAATGAGTTTGAACCTCATGACGAAGCAAGTGGATTCGTTATTTAACTCAATCACCAATTTCTTAGGGGCAAAAGTTCAACAAAATGGATTGATTACTTTTTATGGTGGAGAACCTCCTTTGGAATTGGCTTATAATTTAGGTGGCTTTGATGGCGATTTGTTAGTTAAAGGATCCCCATATTCCAAAGATTTGAAACCAAAAATAGTCGATATGTATGCTGTTCGGAGAGCATTTGCCGCTCCTCCAAATCCTAATAATAGTACGCTAATTTTT
>JBLHTU010000181.1:0-6223 GCA_047627515.1 Cyclobacteriaceae bacterium
CAAACATAAAGAAACAATCTGGTTTTCAGGCGATTACGCTTGAAAAAAATCAAAAATTAGAATTCTGGAGGCATCATCTCGAATATGTCGAGAAGCGAAAACACAGTCTCATTATGACTAACCACCCACCACGGCCACAGTGGGTAGTGGTTAGAATAGACAGGCTAACATGCTATGTCGAGGCCATATCAGCCAGAATACAGGTGATACACACCCAACCACCCACCTCGACAACACTACCAATTGTGAACCAAAAAGAAGGGAGGGAAGCCGCATGAGAGATGTTTACTTTGATTTCCTGCAACAAAAGAAAAAATCGCTTGAAGCAACGTCCTATCTCGTCTACAATCAAATCCGAGACTTGAAAGAAATTGCTAACCAAGCAACCGGCAAATGGGAGAAAATTGTTCTTGCTGAGATTGATTTGCTGATAAATCTGAATGAAGAGGCTGTGTCATTTAGCCAGGCAAGCGAGCAGTTACATCTATTACAGCGGCATCGAATCATAACTTTAGAGGAAATGGTGCACGCGTACAGTCAACAGGACGATCAAAAACTAATTGAAATTCTAACTAAAGCACTCAAAAATGCCAAAAATTGACAGACAATCGCTGAAGGTAGGTGATGCGAGACAGATGAAAAAAAAGCCATCCAGAAACGACTTTTCCGACCTAAAACCACCTGAAAAAATTAAGATACTATTTGAAAATCACTTAACAGGAATTATGCGAAATCAGATAACTGGCGAGTGGGAGGTTAATGGTCAGACACTCACTGAAGAGAGTGTCAATAGTCATTTACTTGAATTTCAGATAAAAACAAGTGGCATAACTGAACCGCTGATGATGCGATACATGAAATCTAACAATATCACATCGTATAATCCGATTCATGCATTTTTCTCTGAAAATGAAAAGTTAAAGCCAGAAGGGAAAATAGCAGAACTAGCATCCACAATTGAAACTGATACCGGGATGAAAGGTGCTGATTTTTCACCTCGATTTGTTGAGATATTTTTAACGAAATGGATGGTTGGGTGTGTCGCTCAAGCTCATGGAAGGGGGGTAAACCCCCTAATGCTAATTCTAGCGGGCACTAAACAAAATACTGGTAAGACCAGCTGGTTTCGATCCTTGACTCCAGACCCGCTAAACCCCTACTTCGCCGAACCCAAAGGACTTAGTGAAATGAGAGACGCAGATTTGGGAATGCTGCTAACAGAGAATCTGATAGTCCTAGATGATGAGATGTCCGGTCGGACATGGAAAGACTTTCAGCGGATGAAATCAATGCTGTCAATGTCCAGCTTCACGATGAGAAGACCGTATGATAAAAGGCAACGAAAGTACCCTAGGCTGGCCTCAATGTGTGCCACCAACAACAACTTAGATCTGCTCGGAGATCCCACCGGAAATCGGAGATTAATCCCTATAAATGTCTTGTCAATTGATCATAAGCTTTATAATTCGATCGATAAGACAGAATTGTGGATGGAGGCTTATCATTTGATGATGGATGGATATGATCATAATTTAAAGCAAGACGATATTAAGCTGCTAAACGAATGTACCAGAGACTTTGAGACGGTAGATGAGATCATTGAACTGATTTCCGAGTATTTTTTACCGCCAGGTGAAGGGTTAGTGGGAAGAATGACGG
The DNA here is from genome assembly GCA_047627515.1 of Cyclobacteriaceae bacterium. Classification (GTDB taxonomy): domain Bacteria; phylum Bacteroidota; class Bacteroidia; order Cytophagales; family Cyclobacteriaceae; genus JAYPLE01. Next base: position 1,660 of record JBLHTU010000181.1, read on the forward strand.
CAACACAGGTAGCGCAAGTAATTATGCGCTACTCACTGTTTAAAGGCATTCACCCCAACCGGATAGGTGAAAGACTCAGAAAAATGGGCTATGAACAAAAAAGAGATAATGCAACTGGGGCTAGGACATGGATAATTCAATTACAATCGACCTATAATCAACCATAATTATACTCTTTATCAATTCTACTGTCAGTACTGTCAGTAAGACTAATAATAAGTATCTAACTATCTGTAAATCAACTAGTACAATTACTAATAACGCTACTGACACCACACTGACACCATGCAATGTACTGTCAGTTGAGATTACTGACACAACTGACACCACTGACAGTGGTTTTTGAATAAAATAAAAAGTCATCAAAAATGCCCTACAAGGAGTAAAATATCAATGTCATCAAGGCAACAACGAAAGGTGACATGACTGACAAGTACGGCGTTTCAAAAAAGGTATTTCGTTCTTGGGCAAAATGTAGCGTCCGGGCACCCGAGTTGTTACAATTAGTAAGTTTTACTGACGACACAGACAGCTCTTTCTGAAAAATACAAGTATTTAAGCGGTTAGGAACACGTATAGTATTCAATTAAGTTGATTAGCTACCCTTGAAATTTGTTTTCTTCTGTGTGGGTACTTATTGTGTCAGACGAATCTCTTAGATCTGCTCAAAGCATCTCACTAGATTAGTACGTCTATTATTGGTAGGTGTGGTGTGTGTATTCAGATAAGTCTCTCAAATTCTTTATCTAATTGGCTTTATTAATAGTCAACCATCATTATGCACACTAGACTATCTACACACCATTATGTATTTTGAAGAAGTACTTATTATAAGATTTCTTATTAAATATATAATTGGTTAATAACGTTTTTATTACATTTCAATTGCTGGTTCTTAATAATCTAGGTATGCCTTCGGGCACGCCTAGATTATTATCTTAACAACATTTAAATTCTTAGGAATGATCCCCAAAAAACCAATCTAAAAGAAGCAGAGAGTGGATGACGGGAGGGTTAGGGTAAGCTGGTGCGACCGGCTAGGTGCGAGCGGGCAGGAGGATTGAGCACCACTTTGCAGACAATGCCTGCTAGTTGATCTAATAGAAATTATTGGTGATAACATGTTAGGCTAAATTACGTTTTTGCAGGTGGAGGGAAATTATGGAATTTAGGTATTGTTGTAAGTCGTTTCACATAAGGAATCCATCGATATCCTTTAATGGATTGGGAATATTTTCATCATTGATCATTTCACGAATATCTATTTCTATACTACGTGATATTGATTCAATCGGCACATCATTATAAGTTCCTTCAAAAGGATTTTCTGAGTATTCTCCAATTTTTTCCATGAGAAAGAATACCCAGGTAATGAGCCCAGTGAAAAGTGGATTTTTCCAAATCATCCATAGTTCCTGATTTTCCATTATATCCAAAAGACCAAATGGAACTAGCGTACAGAATACAATAGTAAACCAAATTGCACCAGAAGAATATTGTCTTGGGAATGGAAAGTTTTTTATTCTTTCAGATTTACCTTGTTCTGTATAGGAAGCACTTATTATTTTGTGAAACTCCATGTGTCTAAAGTCTTCAAAATAATTTTGATCTCTCAAATCTTGAAGTCTTTTAGATTGAATCTTCAAGATTTGAGTTGCTGTATTTGTTTTACCCTTTAACTGCTTTATCTCATCTGAAGAGAGGAGGTAGGCCAGTTCTTTATTAAGTCTATTGTTATAGTCTTCAGATACATTAGGATCGTAAGACATCTTTGAACGATTATCAATACCTTCCCATTCCTTTCTTAAACTGAGTTGATATCTCAAAGCCGTTAACCAAGCAATATGTCTATAGATTAATTCTTTTTGTACCTGTTGTTGATTATCTCCCCTAACAAAAGAAACGACGGTAGCTCCGAAAGTTCTGCTATTGTTTACAATGCTACCCCAAATTTTTCTGGCTTCCCAAATCCTATCGTAAGAACTGTTATTCTTAAAGCCCAGATAGAATGCTACCGCTATACCGATAACTCCGAGAGGTGCCCAAGGTAGAGCTATATTAATTTTCGAATAATAAGATATTGAAGCTATAATTAATCCATATAATGCACCAATAATAAAAGGCCATTTTGACCACTTTATTGTCATCCATAAGCTGTATCTTTTTTTTACATACATACACACATAATTTTATTATGACTTATAACAACGCCAAGCTATAGCTTGTATGCCTTGGCCGGGCTTAATTTCACTAAAAGTAATGAATTCACAGCTATGCGCAGAAGCATCCGATGAGAAATACCGGTAAGTGTTGATCGGTGCATCTTCTTACTCTACACAGCAGGTCATCTCAAGTGACTGGGATGTGGGTGAATGGAATTTGAGCCGTTGCCTATTAGATCTCACAGAGGCATATTAGCTATAGCGCATGTTATCACCTTAACTCTGCGCTTCTGCAAGTCATATTTGAGCAAGGGTAGGTCTTAGAGGTCACAAGATTAGATGCGACCGGCTAGGTGCGGGTCATTGGGAGGCATTGGAGTAGGGTACGAATCGTCGGAGAAGGGGAGCCGCGCGGGTGGAATTCGCTTGCCCTTTAGGCTATGTTCTTGGAAGTGACTGATTAGACGAACTCCGATTTACCTTCTCTTTTAAAGTGACAAACCACATCTCCAGTTCTCCTTTTCCTTTTGCTAGAATTCGTCCGCGGCTTTCAAAAGCAAAAGCCGGATTATCTTGTAATGCTTGATAAGTGGCTTGACTAATATTCACTGATCCTGGCTTACTATTGCTCTCAAACCTGGCAGCAATATTTACTGCATCTCCCCAAATGTCATATTGAAATTTCCTAATGCCAACAATTCCGGCAACCACCTTACCGGTGTGAATACCCGCCCGCATTTCAAATGCCTGTTCACCAGCTTCTTCTTTTTGTTTCTTTCTATTGACAATGAATGCTTGCATTTCCAATGCTGCCAACACTGTATTTTCTACTGAGTTCTTTGTAGGAATCGGAAGACCACCAACTGCCATGTATGCGTCTCCTATAGTTTTGATTTTTTCGACATGATATTTTTCGCAGGTGAGATCGAAGGACTCAAAACATACATTTAACTCCGCCACTAATTCATGTGAACTCATTTTACTTGCAGCCTTCGTGAAGCCAACAAAATCAGTGAACAGAATGCTTGCACTATCAAATGCTTGCACTTCTGCCATTCCTTTTTCCTTAAGCTCTTCGGCGATTTCGTCAGGAAGTATGTTCCGAAGAAGCTGGTCACTTTTTTCTTTTCCCTTCAGGATTGCCTCATGTTGTTCTTCAATTTGCAATTTTTGGGTAGTCAATATTTCGTTTTTCTTACGAGTGCGAATAAAGTTTCTAACAATTAGAATGAGTATCAAACTAAGAAAGACCACAATAACAATAATGAAATTCCGAACCGTTTTTTGCTTCTCAATGGTAGCCATGTTGGTTACTCGTTCTTCTTGTACTTTTAGGCTATCAATACTTGCCTGCTGCTTTAACAGTTCAACTTGAAGTTCTCTATTATTAAGATTTTCAAATAAGGATCTATTCAATGAATCAAACTCATCCAGTTCGCTTTCCACTTGTTGCAATTCACGTCTTTTAAGTTTGAGGTCATCTTCACTGATTCTGTTCTTTTTTTCTGCTACATCCCGGAGGAATTTTTCTTCTTCAACCTCCGTCGATAATTTGGTAAATTCTCCTTGCTGAATTAAATCATTGAACGTCCGATATAGATTAAAGTAATAAATAGATTGTTCAGCATCTCCCTTCTTTTCATAGGTCTCAGAAAGCATTCCATAGACACTTCTCATTTCATGCATATCATTTTCTTTTCGTGCAAATGATAAAGCTTCTTCGAGACCGACAATTGATTCATCGTACCTTTTCAGGTTATTCAAAACCACGGATATGTTAATTAGAGCTTGGATGATCGCATTAACTTCCTTGTGTGATCTCCGAACCGCTAATGTTTTGTTGAAAAAGTCATACGACTTTTGATACTCACCTAAATCAGTATATAGCATCCCTAAATTACTATTAAGCATGGCCATGCCATTTTCATTCGACAAATCCTTGTTCAATTCCCATGACAACTCGTAATAGAAAATTGCTTGGGTGGTGTTATTATGATTCCAATAAATAAAAGCTATTTCATTAATGAATCGAGATGCTTCTTTTTTATTGTTTACTTGGATTTGCTCTTCATAGCTTTGGTAGTTTTTAAAAACTATCGCTGAATCATGATTACTGAGCGGTTGAATCTGAGCGATCCCGAAAAGTGAAATGAAAAGTAAAGGGATTGTTAAACTCTTCATAAGAATTACTTCGAGGTATAAAACTCAACATTTTTCTCACTCATATTTCCAAGAACGTCGTAAGCTCTAATTGTCATCTCGTATTTTGACTTTCTTATTAATCCTGTAATCATACCAATGTACAACTTTTCTGCCTCCCCCTTGATTTGATAAGTAATTTTTTCAAGACCAATTAAATTATCCGTTGCTGCTAGGAACAGAGATGCGTTGGATGGATAAAC
>JBLHTU010000182.1:0-6198 GCA_047627515.1 Cyclobacteriaceae bacterium
CCTAAGAGCGGATAACTAAGGTACAGGTAATTGACACCTGTAAAGTCAAGATTACGTGCCAGCAAGTCTTGGATAACATGTACAGATGACTTCAGCGTTACCGCCGCAAGTCCCGCCACGAGCCCTACTATGCCTGCAACGATCAAAATAAAATTATTGTCGCTGACATGCTTCAGTCTCCAGACCAGCACACGCATCAACAATCGTTTGTACATCCCTAAAAAATCTAGTGTTTGAGCGTCCAAAGGTAAGCTTTTGTTTGGCGATATACTTACTTTTTAGATAGACTTAAACCGTATAAGTCTATGATAAAATCAATTATTGAGATTTGCCTCTATGTGGATGATCTGGAAGAAACTAAAACCTTCTATGATGATATTTAGGTAATTGCATTTGCTTCCAGTAGACATATTTTCTTCCGAGTTGGCTCTCAAGTATTGCTTTGTTTCTTGCCAAAAGAGACCATGAAAGACTTGCTTTTGTCTCCACATGGGGTCACAGCATGTCGCATTTGGTGTAGAGCAGAGTGCATACGAGCAGTACAAAAAGGAATTATTTACTAGGGGTGTGCGCATTACTCACCACCAATCAGGGTACAACGGCGGTTGAGGATCTTTTTATTTTGAGGATCCTTCAGGAAACGTTTTTGAGTAAATTCCTGACAAGCTTTGGGAGCCTTTAAATCAGTAATCCGTTTTTCTTTTTGAGTGCTTCTTCGATATAACTGTAAGTTGAGAGAATCTCGGCCTTGCCATCCACACATGCCACATCATGCTCAAAGTGAGCGCTGGGTAGCTTGTCGGCAGTGACAATCGTCCAGCCATCTGATAGCTGAGTTACTCGCCGTGTACCCATGTTAATCATTGGCTCGATGGCTAACACTAACCCATCCTTAATTTTCGAACCTCTGCCCTTTTTTCCAAAGTTGGGTACCTCGGGCGACTCATGCATTTTCTTACCAATTCCATGACCGACAAGTTCTCGAACCACACCGTAACCAAATTTTTCAGCGTGATTTTGCACAGCAAAACTAATATCGCCAATTCTATTTCCAGCCTTCATTTGCTCTATACCGAGGTATAAGCTCTCCTTCGTGACCTTTAGAAGCTGCTCGATCTTCGGTGTGACTTGACCAACAGCAAAAGTGTAAGCATGATCACCATAGTATCCGTTCATGAATGCGCCACAATCTAAACCTACAATATCACCTTCTTCCAGTGGTCGATTTGTCGGAAGGCCATGAACTACCTGTTCGTTCACTGAGGTAATGATAGTGTTAGGGTAGTCGTACAAACCCAGAAAACCAGGCACGGCACCTTGATCCCTAATGTATTCTTCGGCTATCTTATCCAGTTCTAAAGGGGTTACTCCAGGCTCGATTTTTTCTGCCATCAAACCCAAGGTTCTTGACACAACAAGGGCGCTTTCGCGCATGATTTCTATTTCTTCTTTGGACTTGTATTGAATCATGGGAAGTACTTAATGGCCACAAAAGTAATAAACAAAAAAACCCTGACCTACTGGCCAGGGTTTAAGCGCATCTTTCAATGTTGATCTTAAGATTTTTTTCCGACGCTTTCAAGAACCTCTTTTATGGGCACTCTTTTTCCGTCCTTGTACGAAGCGATGAAAGCATCTTTGACACCCATTTCTCTTAAGTACTTCTTAAAGGTATCTGCTTCCCAGTAATCACGAAAAACACCGAGCGCATATGTTTGCAGACCATTTTCGTTCGTTCCAGCGGAAAAATTGGCTCCCGCATCTTTGTATTTACTAAGATCCTTACTTTTAAATGCTCCGATCTGAACCTTGAAGACAATGCCCACTTGATCATCAATATTACCACCTTGTACACCTCGTGTTTGTGGCTGTACCTGTGGTTGCGCGGCTAGTCGTTGGGATTCGGCTTTTGCAGAGTTCAGTTCTGATCTGAGATCTGAACTCTGATTCTGGAGCTGCTCAATCTGATCGTCTTTGTCAGCGATCGTCTGGTCAACACTTGATAGTTCAGTTTTCAAACTACTCATTTGACCCTTCATGGATTTGTTTTCATCCAGCAATGTTTTGTACTGCTCTGGGGTCAATTGTTTGATTCTTTTTTTCCAAGTTTTTTGCTCTTGTTTATCCATTTGAGCTGCTCCATCATGAGCCCAGGCTAGCGCTCCGATAAAGAGTATAAGAACAGTAATTCGTTTCATATTTAATTAGTTGACTTTTAATTCTTTACGATCAAGGCACTAAAGTAAAAAAATAACTCAGTAAAATCCAAAATTAGGCCTTTAATGAACCAATCATTTCCTCTGGTTTGACCCATTCGTCAAATTGCTCACTAGTCAATAGACCTAGTGCAACCGCTGCGTTTCTCAACGTAGTCCCTTCTTTATGTGCCTTTTTAGCGATTTTAGCAGCGTTTTCGTAACCAATATGCGGGTTTAGCGCGGTCACAAGCATTAGAGAGTTTTCTAGTTTTTCTTTAATAATAGGATAATTTGGCTCAATGCCTATTGCACAGTGATCATTGAAGGATTCGCAGGCATCTCCAATAAGCCTTGCAGAATTCAATAAGTTGTACACCATCATTGGTTTGAATACATTCAATTCAAAATGGCCAGTCATACCCCCGATAGCAATTGCTGTATCGTTACCTATGACTTGAGCGCACACCATAGTGAGTGCTTCTGCTTGGGTGGGGTTTACTTTACCAGGCATAATAGATGAGCCTGGTTCATTTTCAGGGATAGTGATTTCACCGATACCACTTCTCGGTCCCGAGCTAAGCATGCGGATATCATTTCCAATTTTCATTAAACTGACTGCCAATTGTTTGATTGCACCATGCGTTTCGACGATAGCATCATGGGCAGCAAGTGCTTCGAACTTATTCGCCGCCGTTATGAAGGGAAGCTTTGCGTTCTCTGCAATTCGTGCGGCTACTAGTTCAGCATATCCAGCGGGAGTGTTGAGACCAGTGCCTACCGCCGTACCTCCGAGGGCAAGTTCAGACAAATGGGCAAATGTATTTTTAAGCGCTTTTAACCCATGATCCAGTTGCGCGACATATCCTGAAAATTCTTGCCCTAAGCTCAGAGGGGTGGCATCCATGAAATGTGTTCTGCCGATTTTCACGACATCATTAAAGGCTTTTGATTTTGTGTCGAGGGTATTTCTAAGTCCTGCTACCTTGGGAATAGTGAGTGACAACAAAATCTCATAACTAGCTATGTGCATAGCTGTCGGAAAGGTATCGTTAGACGACTGGCTTTTGTTCACATCATCATTGGGGTGAATTATTTTTTGAGTGTCACTTAGCGAGCCACCGGTGAGTACATGAGCTCTGTTGGCAATTACTTCGTTGCAATTCATGTTTGACTGAGTCCCCGATCCAGTTTGCCATACAACCAGAGGAAACTCGTCGTCTAGTTTACCTGCAAGGATCTCGTCACAAACTCTTCCAATGAGCGCTGATTTTTCCTTACTAAGGACTCCAAGCGCATGGTTGGCTTCTGCTGCGGATTTCTTTAAAATCGCAAATGCACGGATAATCTCGATAGGCATCTTCATCGTGGGGCCACCTATTTTGAAGTTGTTACGCGATCTTTCGGTTTGTGCTCCCCAGTACTTATCTGCTGGGACTTTCACCTCGCCCATTGTGTCGTGCTCTATGCGATATTCCATGCTATTTGTTCGTTTTACTGATTTTTTATTAACTCAAAATTAAATGATCTCCTGATTGTATTGGTCAGAAACCTGTTCAATTACATTATTTTCTTATTCATTGTTTGAACCCAATTGGCATATTGGTGTTAAGGTAGTACGTTTGCGCTGTTTAGAATCAGTCTAAATAAAAATATCAACATCCCTTGAAAGCAATTAAAGTGTTATTATCCGATTTTCAGTATCTCACTCGTGAGGGGCTGATTCACATGATCGAAAGGCATGAGGACTTTGAGCTGGTAGGGGTAAATGAAGGCCCAGCGGGTCTATTAGAAAACATTCTCGAAAATCAGCCAGATCTTCTTGCATTAGATTATCAAAGCCAGGATCCTGTGTTATTGTCGGTGCTGAAGCAGGTAGTTGCAGGGCATGCAACCAACGTGCTGGTCATCACCAATGATGATAACCGAGACCATATTCAAAAATTGCTTGATATGGGCATCAAAGGAATAGTCACAAAGAAATGTAGTAAGCCCGAAATCATGAATGCGATCTATTCCGTATCCAAAGGCAACCGTTTTTTCTGTAACAGAATCCTAGATATCGTGATGGAAAAGCGAGCTGAAGAAGATAATGCAAATTGTGAACCTACTGACCTCTCTCCAAGAGAATATGAAGTCCTTCAATTAATAACAAAGGGGCAAAAGACAGTTGACATTGCCGACACTCTCCATGTAAGCGTTCATACAATCAACTCTCATCGTAAGAGTATTTTGAAAAAGCTAAACATGAAGTCTCCTGCCGAGCTCATTGTTTATGCCATGGAATCAGGTATCGTAAAGGTCTAGTTTTCACTACTTATAAGGTATAGTTTCACTAGTTGTAGTGATGTCTTGTATGCATCAATCACAGCTATCTTTGCAATCGTTCAAGCGGACAGGTGTCACGCCACGAAGAGATTTGAAATTAGATACATTACAAGTTGAGGAGGAAGCGATTATTGAGTCGCTGATAGATCATCCAGAGATCACTGGTTTGACTAGTAAGTTGATGGATATGGGTCTGTATCCTGGCAAGAAGATTCGTGTCATTTTTAAAGCACCCTTTGGAGATCCGATCGCTATAGATGTCGAAGGTTATACGCTTTCCTTGAGGAAAAAAGAAGCTTCATTGATACAATTGGTTTGATATGAGAATAGCGCTGATTGGAAATCCTAATTCCGGCAAAACCTCGGTATTCAATTATCTTACTGGTCTTAATCAGCAAATAGGAAACTATCCCGGCGTCACAGTTGACAAAAAAATAGGTACTTACAGAGACGCCAATCAGGAGTCACACGAAGTACTTGACCTTCCCGGGACATACAGCATTTACCCGAAAACAAGAGATGAGGAGGTTGTCTTTGATGTCCTTTCTGATACAAATAGCGATACGTACCCGGAGCTATTTTTAGTCGTGGTGGATGCATCGAATCTTGAGCGAAATCTTCTGTTGTTTTCTCAACTATATGATCTTGGCTCCCCGCTAATTCTGATTCTTAACATGTCAGATGTGGCTGCCAAAAAGGGTCTTTCAATAGACGCGGCTAAACTTAGCGAGTTGTTCGGTGGAATTCAGGTTATAGCTGCTAGCGCCAGATCGGCGAGTTCTCTGAAAGTAATTGATCAGGCGATTGCTAATTACCAAGAAGCATTACAGAAGAAAGAGGAGGTAATTTTTCAGCCTTTTGTAGCAGGAGAGTTTGAAGGTGGGTTGAGTCTCCAAGGAGAGAGCGGGCAGCAGGAACAGGCAGAGCTGCGTTACAAGAAGCTCAGGCAGGCACTTTCTTTCGTGGTGAAGCATGCCCCTGTTTCAGATGATGTAATGCAAAAGCAGCGTGTTGCTGACAAACTTTTAACACATCCGGTTTTTGGCTACTTGACTTTTCTGGTCATTTTGCTTATTATTTTTCAAGCAATTTATGCGTGGTCAGAATGGCCAATGGATTTGATTGACAATGTTTTTTTGGCGGCAAGCCAATGGATCAAATCAACGCTGCCGCCTGGTATTTTTACGAATTTGCTTGCTGAGGGAGTAGTCCCTGGCTTGGGAGGAGTAGTCATATTCATTCCACAGATAACCTTGCTTTTTGCTTTTATTTTTGTCCTTGAGGAATCAGGATATATGTCAAGGGTTGTTTTTATCATGGACCGACTCATGAGACCGTTTGGTCTCAATGGACGCAGTGTCGTGCCACTGATTAGTAGCGTCGCATGTGCAATACCGGCGATCATGTCGACCAGGACGATTGAGAACTGGAAAGAACGATTGATTACTATTATGGTGACACCGCTAATGAGTTGCTCAGCTCGTCTGCCTGTTTACACTTTGCTGATTGCGGTAGTAGTGCCTGACATTTCTTACGGCTTTTTTAACCTCAAAGGGCTTGTCTTATTTGGCTTGTATCTGCTTGGTTTGATTGCTGCGCTTTTAGTTGCTCTTGTCATGAAGCTCTTGATCAAGTCAAAACAAAGCAGCTTTTTGATCATGGAGATGCCGACCTT
>JBLHTU010000183.1:0-6182 GCA_047627515.1 Cyclobacteriaceae bacterium
TAGCGGAATAGGAAAGAAATAATCCCGCGATCAATGCAGCAATCTTATAATTCAAGGATTTCCAAAATTCTGTTGAGATCACTGGTAGAGACAAATGGTATATTGATTTCCCCCTTGTTATTGTCTGAAGATTTGATTTTAATCTTAGTTCCAAAGTGGGACGAAAGCTGTTCCTGCAGATTATTGAACTCTTTACTGATAGGTGCTTTAGATATTGCATCTGTTTTAGGGTGTCCAAGAGAACGAACATAGTCCTCTACTTTCCTAACGGAGAGTTCTTCTTTTATGATCTTGTGGAAGACCTCTAATTGCATTGAGATATCTTCTATATTGATCAATGCTCTAGCATGACCCATAGTAATTTTCTTATCCCGTAGTGCGATTTGGATGTCTGGAGGAAGCTTGAGTAGTCGAAGATAGTTGGTTACTGTAGATCGATTCTTCCCGACACGGTCTCCGAGTTCTTCTTGTTTTAAGTTACATTCAGCAAGAAGTCGCTGATAACTCATTGCAATTTCAATAGCATTGAGGTTTTCACGTTGAATATTCTCAATCAATGCCATCTCTAGCATTTGCTGGTCATCTGCTAATCGGACATAGGCTGGTATTTTGGTAAGACCTGCCAGTTTTGAAGCTTGAAACCTTCTTTCTCCCGAGATTAACTGAAAGGAATTTTTTGACAGCATCCGCACGGTGATTGGCTGAATGATGCCTTGCACTTTGATGGACTCTGCTAGTTCATTCAGCGCTTGCTCATTAAAGTCAGTTCTTGGTTGGAAGGGATTTACTTCGATCCAATCGATAGATATCTCAGCGACCATACCTTCAGGAGAGGCCTCTGATCCGCTAATGCTTTTAGAATAGTCTGTATTGTCTTGTAAGAGGGCGGATAAGCCTTTTCCAAGGCCTGTTTTTCTAGCTTTTGCACACATAAATTAGGCAGCTTTAACCTGATTTCTTTTAAGTATTTCTCGGGCTAGGTTGAGGTAACTCAAAGCACCCTTGCTTTCAGCATCATACGTGATGGCTGGTACACCAAAACTTGGCGACTCACTTAGTTTAATATTTCTCGGAATGATACTATCAAAGACTATTGATTTAAAGTGCGTCTTAACTTCGTTCACTACCTGGTTGGAAAGGTTCAATCGAGTATCATACATTGTTAGTAAGATTCCCTCAATTTCAAGATTTGGGTTTAGTCTACTTTGAATGATCTTGATCGTATTCAAAAGCTTGCCTAATCCTTCCAGAGCAAAATACTCACATTGTACCGGAACGATGACAGAGTCTGAAGCAGTCAATGAATTGACTGTAATCAACCCAAGTGAAGGAGAACAATCTATGATAATATAATCGTACTTGTCTTTTAGTGGCGCGAGAGCATCTTTCATTTTACTCTCACGGTCATCAATATTTACCATCTCTACTTCCGCACCCACCAGATTAATATGAGAGGGTAGTATGTCTAAATATTTGATGGGTGTCTTCTGAATACTGCTTTTGACTTCGACGCCATCCACCATACATTCGTACACGCTGATTTCGATAGTTTTAGGATCTAAGCCTACTCCAGAGGTTGCGTTAGCCTGAGGATCAGCGTCTACGATCAACGTTTTGAGCTCCAGTGCAGCAAGACTAGCTGCTAGATTAATTGCAGTCGTCGTTTTGCCAACTCCTCCTTTTTGATTCGCAATTGAAATTATTTTACCCATGAATTGATGCTGACTATCTATTAGAAAACCTGTGAAAAGGACACAAATATATCAATGATGAGGACAACTATAACAGATAGATGTAAAAGAAAAACCTCTGAAAAAATTAAAGTTTGTTTACTAGCTTCAATTTCAGAGGTTTAACCTGATATGAATGATATTTTACTTAAATCATTTTTTCTTATTTTTCTTTTCAGCCTCTTGACTAGCCTTCATCGCATTCTCTAATCTTTGCTGAAATTTAGACTTCGTCTTATTGGCGTTCTTCTTCTTGTTCTCTTCCATCAAACGAAGAATCTTACCCTCATCTATAAACCTTCTGAATAGCGCTATCTGACTGAAGGAGACAATATTGGAGATGAAGTAATAGTAAGACAATCCAGAAGGATAGCTGTTAAAGAAGAATAGCAGCATCACAGGCATGATGTATTGCAAGGTCTTCATAGGGCCCTGAATCGTTGTCATTTGTGAGTTAGCAACGGTATATAGAATTGTAGATCCTGCCATCAGGAGGGTGAAAAGACTTACGTGATCTCCATAAAAAGGAATAGAAAAGGGGAGATCTAATATCGAGTCATAAGAACTCATGTCTTCAGCCCATAGGAAAGGGACAAGCCGTAACTCAATCGCATTAGGAATGAAATAGAACAGTGATACCAGAATTGGAAACTGCAGTACAACAGGTATACAACCACTGAGTGGATTAATGCCTGCCTTACGATAGAGATCCATTTGCTCTGTTTGAGCTTTCTGCGCATCTCCACCGGTACGCTCCTTAATGGCGTCTAATTCTGGCTTCAGCACTCTCATTTTCGCCATTGAAATATGCGACGAATAAGTCAATGGACTTAAGATTAAACGGATGATTAGTACCATCACGATGATGATTATACCATAGTTCGGAATGAACATTTCCAAGAAATTGAAAATAGGTATGATTACGTACTTGTTAATTAAAGGAAGGAAGAACCAACCTAATTCCAGATTTTTACTGAAACCTTCCGAAACCTCTTTTAGTGTGTGGTATTCGTTTGGTCCAAAATAGTAAGTGAAACCTAAGTCTCCAGCTGCTAAATCAGTGTAAGGTAGTTCTAGTGAAGCACTGACTGTCTTAACAACCATTGTGTCTAATGGAACGTCTTGCGTTACGAAAGCACTGGAGAAGCTTTTATTTGCAATGATTGCAGATGTGAAAAACTTCTGATTGAACGATACCCACTTAACGGGTTCATTCAGTGTTTCTTCTTCATGACTAGTAGAAGTCTTGTTTAGATTATCACTTTCTTCACTCTGAAGGTAGTAAAGAACAGACGTTCTTTGTCTTGTGTCGGCAAGCTCTCTTTCAAGTTTTGGCAATGCCGCTCCCCAAAATAGGGTTAAGTTTTTGGCATCGATTAATTTTTCAAAGCCATTGCTTACCACTTGTTGCCTTAGCTGAAAACCCGATGATGGCAAGGTGTAAACGTAGGATAAAGAAGAACGTCCATCCTGCAGAGTGAACTCAAGTACAGTAGAGTCTGAAAACTTCTTTAATTCTGGCTTGAAATATAGGTCAGATACATTGATCCTTTTTCCAGATTGATCTACATATAAGTCAATATTGTGCTGGTTATCTACAAGGATTAGTGGTCCACCACCATACGTCTGGTAGTTTTTTAACTCAACGCTTTTAACAATTCCCCCTTTGCCAGACAATTTGACGATCACATCTTCATTTTCAATTGTCACCAATTGGTCATTACCTTTAGATGCTGCCGCGAAAGACCCAAATTTCAATATAGCGACTGCATCCAGAATAGAATCTGAATTGACTTCTGGCACCAAAGTATTGAAGTTCTGAGTGGTATTGTTGCCCTTATTGCTTTCCTCTACTTGTGCCGCCGGCGTATTGTCTACTTCATCTGTTAGTACAGGCGGTTCGGCAAAAAACTGAAAATATACCGTGATCAATACTAGCATGAGTATTAATCCTATGAACTGATTTCTATCCATTCTATTTATTTTACTGGATCTTAATTATGGTTATTTTGATAGGTCAGAGCTGCTTTCACAAACTTCACAAACAAAGGATGTGGGTTAAGAACTGTGGATTTTAACTCTGGGTGAAATTGAGTACCTACGAACCAAGGATGGTCTGAAATTTCCATGATTTCTACCAATCCCGTATCAGGATTAATCCCTGAAGCGATCATTCCATTGGATTCAAAATCATTGAGGTACTCATTGTTAAATTCGTATCTATGTCTGTGTCTTTCTTTGATGCGAAGACTACTATAAACAGCATTTGCTTTAGAGCTCTTCTTAATAGTACAATCATAAGCTCCCAGTCTCATCGTCCCTCCATAGTTTTTTATGGACTTCTGATCTTCCATGATATCAATCACGGGATATTTTGTTTTGGGATTCATCTCGGTTGAGTTCGCCTTTTTAAGCTTAAGCACATTTCTGGCAAACTCAATAACGGCGCACTGTAAACCTAAGCAGATACCAAAAAATGGAATTTTGTTGACTCGTGCATACTCAACCGCAAGTATCTTCCCTTCAATTCCTCTTTCGCCAAAACCGGGAGCAACCAATATACCAGATAGGTCTGCTAGGTGCTTATCCATGCTTAGTTTGTCAAGCTCTTCGGATTGAATCCATTTAACATTGACTTGGCATTCATTTTCTGCGCCGGCATGTATGAAGGATTCTATAATTGATTTGTATGCATCTTTTAACTCTACATACTTACCTACTAACCCAATATTCACTTCCTGTGTGGGATTCTTTAGTCGACCTAAGTACTCTTTCCAGTGGTCAATTTTTGGCTCTGTCTTGTGCTTTAGTTTGAGCTTTGAAAGCACTCTTTCGTCCAGTTTCTCTTTGCGCATTAAGAGAGGTACGTCGTAGATCGAATCTGCATCTATGCATTCAATAACATGATTGATTTGCACATTGCAAAACAAGGCAAGTTTTTTTCTAATTTCAGTTGACAAATGGTGTTCGGTCCTGCAAACAAGAATGTCAGGCTGTATGCCAGCTTCCAATAGTTCTTTGACGGAATGCTGAGTGGGCTTCGTTTTTAGTTCGCCCGCTGCCTTGAGGTAGGGGATAAGTGTTAAGTGTATCGAGACAACGTTTGTTGGTCCCAATTCAAATCTGGCTTGTCGAACAGCTTCAATAAATGGTAACGACTCAATATCACCTACACAACCACCGATCTCGGTGATCACAATATCGTATTCTCCTGTTTCTCCTAGTTTGTAGAAGTTGTTTTTGATCTCATCTGTAATATGCGGAACCACTTGCACGGTTTTCCCCAAAAACTCGCCTGCACGTTCTTTCTGGATGACATTGTAGTAAATCTGTCCAGTGGTAATATTATTAGCTTGGGAAGTTTGTATGTTTAAGAATCGCTCATAATGTCCAAGGTCCAGATCGGTTTCTGCACCATCTTCTGTGACATAACATTCGCCATGCTCATACGGATTTAAAGTGCCTGGATCGATATTGATGTATGGATCCAATTTCTGAATAGTTACCGAAAATCCTCGGGCTTGTAGGAGCTTCCCGAGTGATGCAGCGACGATTCCTTTCCCTAAGGAAGAGGTAACGCCCCCCGTAACAAAAATGTACTTGGCTTTAGGCATGAAAGATGTTTTGCTTGGTATTAGTTACGGGACGCAAAGGTAGGACTTCCATACAATAATAGCTAGCGAGTTTTTGAACTTATGCCAAGTCTGTATGAAATTGATGCGCTAAAAAAGCCAACCGGATCAAGTTCAAGTATTTCTCCCGGCAGAGTTTGAGGAATAGAGTAGGTGTAAGAAAACATGGTATCCCAATTATTGATTTTGAGGTAAATAGGGATAGTAAAATTATAACTCATGATTCCATACTGGTTTTCCACCTCTGATAGTTGCGTCAAAAGTCTATTTTGGACATCCTCTCGGGCAAGATAGAGCAAGCTCAATCTTTTTCTTTTTTCCCGTTCGCTAATCATTGGATTGTTTAATATCCGATCTCTTAACTGTCTTTCGGAGCCTGTAAGAGGAAGACTTGCTAGATATTCATTGAACTCCGCACGTGAAAATTCAGCATTGAATAGCTCATTTTGTCTGTATGCTTCTACAATATCAAGGTTGTGATATATAACGATGTCGTCATTACCATACGTGAGAGAAACAGAAGGTAAGCATGATATGCGATCAAATACCCAATTTTTTTTTGTGGTAAACTGCCCACTTATCATGGGAATAAGTCTGTTGGTTGTTTGGTTTCCGCCAAAAAGGTAGCTGTAGTCAACACCAATCCGAATTGGGCCAAATGACACAGATGCAAAAGATCCAAGATTTGAAGTAAGTCGATCATTCTGCGCATTTTCACCGGATGGGTATAACCAGCGCTCTGCACTTACTCCGTAGGTGAATCGCTTTGCGAAGCTTCCTAAGTAGCCAGCAGATATCATGGTTAAGTTATAGTTTGGCG
>JBLHTU010000184.1:0-6177 GCA_047627515.1 Cyclobacteriaceae bacterium
TGTATAACGCACTGAATTTTATTACCCAGCACAATATTGAAGGTGATTTGGTAGAATGTGGGGTATGGAAAGGCGGCAGCGCCATGTTTATAGCCTACTACCTTGTGGAGCGCGAGGCGTATGATCGGAAAATATACTTGTATGATACTTTTGCAGGCATGACCCCTCCGAGTGCTTTGGATATTGACCTGAACGGAAACCACCCAACGGATGATGAGGTGCTGAACTGGCAGCCGGCCTCCCTGTATGAAGTCAAAGCGAACATGGAAAAGACTAATTTCCCCATGGGGAGTATCGTTTTTGCCGAAGGAGATGTCAAAGACGTTCTCCCAACCATCCAACCGGAAAAAATAGCCTTGTTGCGATTAGATACAGATTGGTATGCATCCACATTGCTAGAGCTTAAGCACCTATATCCCAACTTGAGTACCAACGGGGTACTCATCCTAGACGATCATGGCCACTGGCTGGGTGCCAGACAAGCCGCAGAGGAATACTTCCGCGAAATAGCAGCACCCATTTTCCTAAATAAGATTAACTACTCCACCAGAGTAGGCATCAAGCCTTCTGCTAGCAAGCCGTACACCTAATATCGGAGGCAGTTAAACCTAAATGTCGAGCGATTGTCTTGCTTAATCTTAGCAATGTCCTTGCAAAACCTATCAAGGCATTTTTATTGTTGAGGTCTAATTATTGTTAATGGACTTCAAAATAGATAACTGAGTCAATACGTTTACCAAAAAATGTATAAACAGTAGCTTTGATTACTTTATGAGTGTTGGGAAGGCACAAGCAAAGAAAAATTATATAGTAGTTGATGGCAACCAAGTGTCTAGTTCACTGTACAAATGAGATGAAGAACAATGGAGAATATTTCGAATAGAGCCCTAATTGGTAGACTATATAGTTCTGCCGATCAACAACTAGAGGACGCTAACTATGATCATGAAAACTGGTCGCAATGGTATCAGGTGGTTCAAGGACTGACTGGTCCCGAAAAGATGGTTTATGTGATCGTGAAATTAAATCAAACGGTCACGAATGGGGGATTTACGGAATTTTACGAGAGCTCATTTGGCGTATTTGCACCTGAAATTATTCATGTATTGACCGAGATTAAGGCTATAGCGACTGCAGACATTGTTTCAAACTCATTGCCAATTGTAAACCCAACTGGACTTTTGGATGACGCTTACAAAGAGTTTGTTTTCAAGCTGCAGTTATCAGACACACAAAAGGCACAACTTCATGCTCAGGATATACAGTACGACCAACTACAGGACCAAGAGAACTTAGAGGATCTATTAGGTACGTACTTGCAGGAAATGATCAAGTGAGATTCTCTGATACCATAGGTCAAGTCTGCACTAAAGACTATCTAATCTACACTTAAGTATCTTACTCTGATAAAATGAAATTATGAAATTAAACTTAGTGTCCTGTGACGCGCAAAGGCCAGATAGAAGAGCGATAGCCAAGTGCATAGTTGAGATCTCCTCTAACATGGATGGATCTTTGTCCAATGAGCTTACAGATATGCTCTTGGAAGGAGATGTTGTAGATATTGAAATAGAGGATAAAAACGCTAGTTCTGCTTATCGAGCTCTGCGGAAACTGAGTATTAACTACGAGATTATTGAATAAACCCGTACAAAACGGGATCACTGCAACCATTGATGATAAAAGATCGATAGCTAGTAGGTGGCTAGAAGTGCGTTAATTTTCTGGCAGCATTTTACCAAAACCTTACTGAGAAAAACACCTTCGATTACCGATGAGAGTTACTTTATCCACTACCAAAATGATTTAAAGCAGGCTGTGATCTAAGCCTCATGCTAATCCACCTATTCGCTGCCCAAAAGACAGCAAATGCCGCATCTCCTTGCACGCATGAAAGAGGCTACCGAAACGCCCCCTCTACCAACCCTCCTTGGAATAAAACTCCTAGCATATATCCTCACTTTATGACTCGCCTGGAAGAACTCACTGACATCGAATAAGTATCTTGCACGCAATACCGTGCTACTTCAATGAAAGATTTCTTACTCATCACCCCTCCATTCACCCAACTCAACACGCCTTACCCAGCTACAGCTTATATCAAGGGTTTTTTGAATACGAAAGGGTTGAGTTCCTTTCAGATGGATTTAGGTATTGAAGTCATTCTTGCGCTTTTTACCTCCGAACGTTTACAATATATTTTTGAAGTCGCTTTAGAAAATGACGATGCCCGTTCTGAAAATTCACAGCGTATTCTAGCTTTAAGAGATGCGTATGTCCGATCGATAGATCCTGTGATGTTATTTCTCCAAGGCAGAAATTCGACCTTAGCAAGGCAGATATGTACCGGCAATTTTTTACCTCAGGCTTCTCGGTTTGAGCAGCTGGACGAACTTGAGTGGGCATTCGGGTCCATGGGTATTCAGGATCAAGCCAAACATCTCGCAACGCTGTATCTCGAAGATCTGTCAGATTTCATTGCCGAATGTGTCGATGAAAATTTTGGGTTTAGCCAGTATGCAGAACGACTGGGAAGAAGCGCCAACAACTTCGATGAAATCCATCAGCAGCTGTCAGAAGAATTGAATTATATCGATTCTATTGCGCTGAATCTACTCGAACAACGCCTACGGGTACATCAGCCCAAAATAGTGTGTTTGTCTGTACCTTTCCCTGGTAATCTATTCAGTGCCTTCCGTTGCGCTCAGTATATCAAAAAAGAGTACCCAAACATCAAGGTAGCGATGGGTGGAGGTTTCCCCAATACAGAACTGAGATCGCTCACGGAGCCTCGTGTATTTGACTATTTTGACTTCATCGCATTGGATGATGGTGAGTTGCCGATTGAGCTTATCTATGAGTCGCTAAGTTCGTCCGATGAGCGGTTCAATTTCAAAAGGACCTACCTACGTAAAGACGGGATTGTCGAATACATTAATACCTCTAAGAGAAGCGATTACCGTCAGTCAGAATTGGGCACGCCTGATTATGCTGACCTCTATCTAGACACCTACATTTCAGTCATCGGTATTGCTAACCCGATGCATAGTCTGTGGAGCGATGGCAGATGGAACAAGCTGACCATGGCGCACGGTTGCTATTGGGGCAAGTGCACCTTCTGTGATATTTCGTTGGACTATATCAAACTCTATGAGCCAATGACAGCCAAATTGCTGGTAGACAGGATGGAGGAAATGATCGCGCAAACTGGAGAAACGGGTTTTCACTTTGTAGATGAAGCCTCACCCCCAGCCTTAATGCGTGCCTTAGCCATAGAAATCATCAGTCGCAAACTAGTGGTCACATGGTGGACCAATATTCGCTTCGAAAAAAGCTTCACCTATGATCTTTGCATCTTACTAAAGCACTCGGGATGTATCGCTATATCCGGAGGGTTAGAAGTAGCTTCTGATCGCTTGCTCGCTTTGATTGATAAAGGAGTCACTGTGGAACAAGTCGCTAGTGTGACCCGTAACCTGACAGATTCAGGCATATTGGTTCACTCCTATCTGATGTATGGATATCCTACACAGACGATCCAAGAAACAATCGACAGCTTAGAGATGGTCCGTCAACTTTTCGAATTGGGCATTATCCAATCTGGATTTTGGCACCAGTTTGCCTTAACAGCGCATAGCCCAATTGGACATGATCCAGATGGATATGGCTTGTTGCCCGAGTACGAAGAGATCTCCTTTGCCAATAATGATATTCAGTTCAAGGACAAGACAGGGATCAATCATGACCAATTTAGCTCGGGCTTAAAAAAGTCACTGTTCAATTTCATGCATGGCATTGGATTTGACCTACCAGTGCATGAATGGTTTGATTTTAAAGTGCCTAAGACCAAAATCACACCCAATTTTATCGAAGCTTCTCTCAATTCCGAACCCTTATCCATTGCAAAGCCCACGTCAAAACCTATATGGCTGGGCGGGGAGCCTCTGACATCGACCTATTCCATCTCAAAAAAGGGAAAGTCGATCGACATGACTCGATTGATCATGCATACAAAAGATAATTGCGTGGAGATCAGCTTGGAAGAAGCAACAGCCACATGGTTCCTGATGCAGATAGAAGTCTTGTCTATTTTCAACAAAGAGAACCGGACTGTCTCTCAGTTAAAAACTGACTTCGAAGCCAAGTTTGATAATTTCGAGGTTTTCTGGTATTCGAAGCCCATGATGGAATTAAGAGAAACGGGTTTACTCATCCTGTAGCATATCAATCTAAGTAGGTGAACGCCAAATAGCAGCAGTATCACTCATTTGCTCGTGCTATCTTCAAACACACGCAATGTCGCAAATAAAAAAAGGGTTGTTCACATTGTGTAAACAACCCTTCTTAGTTAAGCAGCTAATGCTAGAGTTCGGTAACAGATCTTTTGTACATCCTAAAAAATAGGAAGGGCAAAAAGCCAAAGCCAAAGAGTAAAAAACTTAAGCCCAACATAACAGCGGCTCCTTGCAGGTGCGCCAGTTTCATCCAGGATGAAAGCATCAAAAGCATAATCGAAAGAGATCCAAGGATCCACTTGAGCTTTTCAGACATTACTTTGAAGGCAGATCTTTTAAACCTATTGATCAACACAAGTGGGAGAAATACAAAAGCTAGTCCGCTACCACCTACAAACATCAAGGTCATCGCAGCTGGAAGGTGCATAATCTTGAAAAAAATTCCGACAATCCACGTCAAAGCAAACAGATAGCCAGATGCATACATTAATCGTTTCATACCCATGATTTTATGATAGTTAAGTAAAAAAATTGTTTCTTTTTGAATCTCGTGCAGTCCATTAGGAGCGGTCTGCTGGAAGGCTGCTGCATAAGCATGCTCAAAAGAGGTACCCCCTTTCATTTCAATCTCTATCAGACAACTCAAATGATCAATTAGATCGTCTTTCAGTCCTTGATCCTTGATCGAACTGCACTGAACGTCTTCAATGATCCGATCGACGTGTTCCTCGCTCATCATAGTGCCGGAGATGGATTGATGTTATTGAACACTATTTTCTCAATCGTCTGAATGAAATCTCTCATTTCATCCAGCAACGTTTCCTTTTGCTCAACTCCCTTTGGCGTAAGCTTATAGTACTTCCGAATGCGCTTCCCGATGTTCACTTCCTCAAATGTCAAAATCCCATCTTTGGTAAGCTTGTGAAGTGCTGGGTAGAGAGAGCCATCTTTCAGGTGTATTTTCCCATCCGTCCGCTCCTTTACCACTTGCGAAAGCTCATATCCATACATTTTTCCTTTCTCTGACAGTACCTGGAGTACAATCACTTCTAATGTCCCTTTGAGTAGTTCTTTTGAATGCATGATACAACAATACATCATGTATTGATATATTGCAAGTATATACCTCCTTATTTGATGTATTCAGATACAATGCATTAGGTTTTGACTAAAATCAGCTATGATAGGCTACTTTGACGGACTCACAAGTGCAAGCTATAAGTAGGTATGGTTTGAAAAGTAAGCTCTCGTTAACTTGGTATATATTTATTTTAGATGATCGTTGCATCCACATAGGAACTAATAGATGGAAATTAAAAAACTGAATAAAAGGCCCGGTATTGATGCTGACAAAAAGCTAGGGCGAGCACTTATTCAATTCGAGGGGCTGTTAACGGAATTGAGGAAAAAGGACCTACCTGATGAAATTGCCATTTTGATCAATGATGGAGTTGAACAAACGAATGCTGTTTCAGCATCAGACAATGGATTGAGCAAACAGATTAGAAAGGCTCAATCAGGCATTATCAGATTGGTCGAAAAAGAACTGAAAATTGTGACAAAAAACCACTACCGCAACAGTTGGTTAGTCATTGGAATGTCTGCATTTGGCATCCCAATTGGGGTCGCTTTTGGCTCCAGTGTTGGGAATATGGGCTTTCTTGGCTTAGGGCTGCCAATCGGAATGGTCATAGGTATTGCGGTCGGAGCAGGTATGGATAAAAAGGCATTTAAGAATGGGAAACAACTGGACATTGAGATAAAAGGATAAACAAAAGCCTTGAATCTGTGATGCTCTCGCCAACGCCTGCATGCTGCTTAATCAGCATCCAGTGCACTCAAAGAAGAACGCTACCCCATCACCTGGTCTGCAAAAGCCCGATACCCTTGCTGGACATTTGCTATCACAGACGCTTTGCTCGCCCCTTCACTGTCATATGGG
>JBLHTU010000185.1:0-6159 GCA_047627515.1 Cyclobacteriaceae bacterium
AACGACAAATTGACCCTTAGGAAAGATCGTGACGAGTTTTTCAATGTACGCCTCTCCCCAAGTTGCCCCCGGCCAGTTGCTGTATGCTTCTTGCATGGAGCTTTTGAGCTGGTCATAGTCTTCAATTCGAAGGCTTCTGACCTCTACTTGATTGATGGTTTTCATAGACTTGGGTAACTGGTGTGGGTGAATGTAACCCCCTTCGGGAACTGACTCACTGAGATGTACAAGAGGCGAAGAAGTAAATGAATTAGCGTAAAAATGCGCTTGATGTACTTTCTCCTGCGAAGGCATAACGTAGATAAAGCCATGAAAAACAAGGCTTCTTTTTCATGGCCTTCTCAGGCTGCTTGCTATTTCTGTAGCCGCTCAGTCAACTGAGCGACCTTCATCTGTGCAGGTTCATATCCCGCAGCAAGTGCTTTATTATACAAAGTCAGTGCTTCTTCAAGAGACTTTCTTTTCTTTTTTGGTGCAAGCTGAATATGGCTCGCTAGTTCTTCTTTGTTTTCGCCTTGTCGGAAAAAAGCCTCCGCTTTTGTTACTGTGAGATTTTGCTTCAATTGTTGTCCTAGAGTAAGTGTTTCATAGAGTTTAGCTTCTGATTCAAACAGTTCAAGCTTCGCTGCGATGAGCTCTGTTTCTGAGATTTGCAAAGTCCCCTGTAAGGTTTCATTCTCGTCTGCAATCGTCTCAATAATGCCGAGAAGTTTTTGAACCTCTTCATCTTTTTCCACTATCTCTCGCTTGAGACGCTTCACTTGTGAGGCAAAGGCACTTCTCGTCTTCTCTAATTCCTGAATAGTCCACTCTGCTTTTTGTACATACAGGCTAAGTCGGCTCATCCGTTCGAGGTAATCATTTTCAGCAAGTCCAGTTTCGAGGTTGATTTCGATCCAGTTCTTCTGCAGATCAATTGAGTCTAGGTACTTTCCTACTTGCTCCAGCAGCACATTGTTGTATGACTGTACCTCAAGCGCAAGATTAAGTGAGTCAATCTCTGACTGCATCAAGAGTTTGTCAGGATCTGTTTTTTGTTCACATCCAATCGCCAACCACGTGAGCGAGAGGATGATAATGGTTTCTTTCATGTTTATATGTTGTTCAGTGACTGTTTGACGAGGTTTACATGTAAAGTCACATACCAAGACAAAATATTTTTTTGTTGTCGCTTATCGACCATTACAAATATGTGCGCTGATCGTCTTCTGATTGGCGATCTGGATGCTGACGATTCCATACGATAACTCCAATCACCGAAGCTATCAGGGTAGCCATCAAAAACAGGATGAATTTTTTCATTGTGAGATTTGATTTTAATTGATCTTTTGACGCTGGAAATCTCAAAAGTCACAGGCTTGATCCTTTATTGTTTGGCGAAAATCATTTCAAGTCGACATACATGAAAAAAACATCATATTATTACATGTTCAGTATGAATTGTAACCACAAAGATGACCATAGATCAAACACTTGGTTAGACAGATCTGGAGTAGCCACTAATTGACGAGATCATTCAGGGATACCCGTATTAAAAGCATTCTGATCCAGCTAAATCTGATTGAACACTCAACTTGACTCAACACTTGGAACGTAGTTATAAGATCAGTAGCGCTGCAAGTCTTAGCTTCTTACCACTATCTGCAAGTTACCCTCTCGGACCTATTTCGCCAAACCTGCCATTTACCGTCTTTTCTCACAAAGATGACGTTGAGCTGACGTCCCTAAAATCCCATACATCACAATTCATACTGTATAAACCTCATGCTAGCAGGTTGGTATTGTTGACTGTATTAGTCACTCTCTTGATTTGCATGGAAAGATCTTTTGTTTCCTATATTTATATTATCAACGCGATATCATGTCCATTCTATCAGATATATGGTCGGAAGTAAAGTCTCAATCAAAGGCTTTTTCATCAAAACGAGAGCTGCAGAAAAACAATTGGGTGCTGCTGCCAGAAGGCGACCAGTTACCGGAGAAGACCGTCTTGATTTTCAAGACAGGAGGGGAACTACTTGTTTCTAAATCAGGTGTAATCTCAAAAGAACGTTGGGAATTTCTCAATGATAATACCATCTCCATTTCAGACATAAAACACCTTCAATGGGGCACGACAGTCCCTAGGGTCCGTTTGGCTGTCTAAAAGTATCTCCTAGTGAAGATATTCTTGCTGTCTAGTGTGTTACATGAACGAATCATCATGTATTTTCGATTACATTTGACGTAAGTACTAGGATAGCATGATAGAAGATATACTAGCTCAATCAAGTTTTGAGCAGAACCTAATTGATGATATCATTCAAGTAGGTCGGTTAAAGAAAATTAAGGCAGGCGTAGAACTTATTTCGCCTGGGAGTCAGTCCAACGAAGTCCCAATGGTTATCGATGGCTTGCTGAGGGTGATGCGTATCGATGGGCAGGGTAAGGAAATCCTTTTGTACTATCTAGAGGGTGGCGAGACATGTGCCATGTCTATTACCTGCTGCTTAGAAGGAAAGATCAATCAATTTAAAGTCATTTCTGAAGAGGATACGACACTGTGGATGATCCCCATAGGATCTCTCGATTCTTGGTTGGAGCGATATAGATCCTTTAGAAAATTTGTCTTTAACGCTTATCAGACTCGATTTGATGAGCTGCTCGAAACGATCGATAGTGTGACGTTCCTCAAGATGGATGAGCGTCTCTACAAGTATTTATTAGATCAGAAGCAGGCAACAGGATCATTTTCTATTCATAAGACGCATCAGCAGATCGCAAAAGAGTTGAGTACGTCGCGCGTAGTAATCTCTAGGTTGCTTAAGCAGCTGGAGCGCGAGGAGAAAATCGAGCAATACAGGAATAAGATTGACATATTATAATCTCCTTGGTGATATTTGTTACCTATTTGGTGTAGATATGTCATTTATTTTGCCTTTCGTTTCTACACAAAAAAATACGCTATTTTGTTCATCTAAATATGGCTTCGAAGACTTCAGCTGATTCACGTTTAGCACGATTTTTCCCCATCATCTCTTGGCTGTCAAGCTATTCAAGAGCGGATTTCACAGGGGATTTATTCGCTGGTTTGACCGTAGGAGTTATGCTGGTCCCGCAAGGGATGGCTTATGCAATGTTAGCAGGATTACCTGCAATATATGGGCTCTACGCAAGTACAATTCCATTGATGATTTATGCGCTGCTTGGTACTTCCAGGCAGCTTTCTGTTGCACCCGTAGCAATGGTCAGCTTGTTGACAGCAAGCGCAATCGCCAGTATTTCAGTGACAGATCCACAGATGTACTTGTCATATGCCGTCGCGTTGGCGTTGATGGTAGGTGTATTTCAGTTGGCACTTGGCCTGTTCAAGCAAGGGTTTTTGATCAATTTTCTCTCAAGACCAGTAATCAGTGGATATACTTCTGCAGCAGCACTGATCATCGGACTCAATCAGCTAAAACATCTACTGAAGATTGACCTGCCACAGACCAATCAGATGTATATTCTGCTTGGCGCAGTAGGCCAACAGGTAGTAAATACACATATGCTCACTTTGCTTGTCGGGTTAAGTGGAATTGTCCTTATCCTCGTCCTTCGTAAGGCGAACAAATCTATTCCAGGCCCTTTGATTACGATTACACTGGGCATCTTGACCATTTACTATTTTCACCTGGATACAAGAGGTGTTTCTATTATTCAGAACGTCCCTCCTGGACTTCCCAGCTTTCAACTGCCACATGTTTCATGGGAGATGATCCAAGCAATGATACCTTTTGCCTTGACCATTGCTTTGGTGGGATTTATGGAATCCAATGCAATTGCAAACCGCATCGCGGCTAGGCACAAGAGCTATCGATTAGACACGAATCAGGAATTGGTTGCCCTTGGAGCTTCCAATGTTTTTTCATCTTTGATTCAGGGTTTTCCAATTTCTGGTGGTTTTTCAAGGACAGCTGTCAATGATCAAGCGGGGGCCAAAACACCCATGGCATCAGTTTTTAGTGCGCTTTTGGTGATTTTAACCTTAGCGTTTTTCACACCGCTGTTCTACTATTTGCCCAAGGCTTTGCTGGCGTCGTTGATCATAGTAGCAGTGATTGGATTAATCGATGTGAATGAAGCAAAGAGATTATGGAACGTAGATCAGAAAGATTTTGCGATGCTAGTTGTGACATTTGCTGCCACGCTGCTGACAGGCGTTCAATACGGGATTGCAATAGGTGTAGGATTATCATTAGCTATTGTTCTTTTCAAATCTGCTTATCCTCATGTAGCGATTGAAGGCAAGCTTCCTACAACAGAACTTTTTAGAAATATCAAACGATTTCCAGAGGCAGCAGAAATTCCCAAAGTCCTAATCATGCGGTTTGATGCTCAATTATTCTTCGGGAATATGCGGTTTTTTAAGGAGACGATTGAGGGTGAATTGGACAAAAGACCTGAGACAAGGTTAGTGATAATTAATGGACAGTCGATCAATAGTATAGATAGCAGTGGCATTTATATGCTCAAGGAATTAGTCGAGGAACTACAGAAAGAAAGTATTGATGTTGCATTTGTTGAGCTGAAAGGCCCGATCCGTGACATTATGGTCAAAAATAAGCTTGTCAGTTCATTGGGAAGTAATCACTTCTTCAATGAAACGAAAGATGCCATCAATCAATTTGATGGCTCTGTCCTTAGGAGCAGCTCAAACAATACTTTCCAAAGCAATATAGAAGTATGAAAGTCAGAATTTCTGAAGGTCATCTCAGAGTCAGATGTACATCTCAGGATATAGAAGATTTAAGCAATAGCAAACGGGTTGCTGCGGGTCTATCTCTCCCAAATGTTACGAGGCTAGAGTTCATTCTTTTTACAGGCGTGACGGAGTCTGTCACTCATTCTGACCATAGGTACGAGATCGTGATACCTGAGGATCAACTTAAGTTGATTGTATCTGGAGCTACCATGGGAGTGAGCTTTACTTTTCAGATGCAATTAGAAAAGCTACTACTTACTATTGAAAAAGACCTTGGGAGAAAGTGATGGATATGTCCAACACTCAAGTCTCTTAAGACCTATTTGAACCTAAAAACCTAACTTTGTGTAACTGAAGTTACGAACCTAGTACAAAGAGGCTCGTAAGTTCGTAGAAACAATTGCAGTAATGAAGATAGAACAGATATACACCGGATGCCTTGCTCAAGGCGCCTACTACATAGAAAGTAAAGGAGAAGTTGCAATCATAGACCCGCTACGCGAGTCGACACCTTATTTGGCTAAGGCTGAAAAAGAAGGAGCAAAAATCAAGTATGTACTTGAGACGCATTTTCATGCTGATTTTGTCTCCGGCCACTTAGATCTTGCTGAGAAGTCTGGAGCCACGATTGTATATGGTCCCAATGCACACACTGATTTTGATGTGCATCAAGCGGTTGATGGAGAAGAATTGAGACTAGGTGAGGTAACCTTGAAGGTCCTTCATACCCCAGGCCATACGCTAGAGAGCACAACTTACTTGTTGCTTGACGCAAAAGGAGAAGCACATGCGATATTTAGCGGGGACACCTTATTTATTGGTGATGTGGGAAGACCTGACTTGGCACAAAAAGGGGATATGACACAAGAGGATTTAGCAGGTATGTTGTTTGACAGCCTTCGTCTCAAGATCATGACTTTGCCTGATCACACGATTGTCTACCCGGCACATGGTGCTGGCTCTGCTTGCGGAAAAAACATGAGCAAGGAAACTTCAGATACGCTCGGCAGACAGAAAAAAAACAATTACGCATTACGCGCAGATATGTCAAAGCAAGAGTTTGTAGCTGAAGTGACAAATGGCTTGCTACCTCCTCCTCAGTATTTTGCAGCAAATGTTGCTATGAATAAGTCAGGAGCTAAAGGGATAGATGTTGTACTTGAGAAAGGAAACGTGGCACTAGATGTGGAGACCTTCGAAGCTGTTGCGAACCATGAAGGGGCTTTGGTCTTGGACACGAGAAGTGCAGAGGATTATGCAGCCGGTCATATCCCAAATTCGATCTTCATTGGGCTAGAGGGAAGTTTTGCACCTTGGGTTGGTGCTTTGATTCCCGACCTTCTGCAGCCCATCGTTTTTATTGCTCCAGCAGGGCAAGAAGAAGAAGTCGTTATTAGATTGTCAAGAGTTGGCTACGACAACACGCTTGGTTTTCT
>JBLHTU010000186.1:0-6048 GCA_047627515.1 Cyclobacteriaceae bacterium
GATATAAACGTGAGGAGTTGGGTTTATGCAGACGTTGGAGAGCATTGGCGCAACCATGAAGAATCTATTAACCATCTTACTTTTTGCATTTCTAACAGCTTGTGAAACGAGAAACGAGAACCAATTAATTGGCTTATGGTGTAGATGTCAGCACGATGGAACTTACAAGGAATTCAAGATAGCTTCCAATTACACAACAACCTCTGTATCGAACTTTCCAGAACTAGATTATGATGATGGAATTTCCTTTTATGAAAGCTACATTCAAGACAGTTTTCTCATCGTAACAAAGGGACTAAATGTCGATTTGATGTATGAACCAGAAACTTTGAACTACAAATTTGATGCAGCGAATAAAGTTACGCTTGAGAGTCAATTCGGGCCATTTCAACTTACTAGAATAACTGGTGATATCTCGAATATTGACTCAACCAACTTCGAACTTTGGCGGAACACATATCTTACCGAATTTTTTGAACGAGCGGAACTAGCTAACTGTCCAGACTTACGAACAGAAGAAGAGAAACAACTACCTGATCTGGGTGAAATCGAAGATGATTTTGAACCACTAACGCCCATTGGAGATTCGATTAACCTGAACGAGTAAATACGCTCTCCAACAGGCGATATAGCGAATGGCCATTCTACCCACTTGATATTTCAGTGTAATCCGACATTGAACCTGCCCATTCTGCCACATTCGTGCTTCTAGCAACGTTCTTCTTTCTGGATTTAGACTTTCAGAACGCAGTTCTTCGTGGGTACTGTTGTGGTGGTTGGGTAGTTTCACTACTTTAGTGCTATTAAGAAAAGACATGGCCACTCTCCATATCTGATCGTTGTGGGCAATTGAAACCAATGGAATCAACTGATATTAAACATATAGAAAATGAACTTGGAATAAAACTTCCAGAGTTCTACGTTTCGACTATGTTAAATTATCCCTTTTCGAAGGACTCGTGGGGTGCTGATTTCTCATTATGCAATGACCCAAAACACATTATTGATTTAAATGGAATCTTTGATAAACAAGATGAGAGTTTCTCAATTGGTTCGGACGGTGGAGAGTTCTATTACTTCATCAAACTTAATGAAGACGACAAGGTCTACATCTTTGATTTGGAAGGTTCAAGTGCTCATAAGACTGTAGAAGCTAACTCATGGGAGGAGTATTTAACACAGATTGAAAATCTTCGTGAACAATTTAGACAAGAAGAACAAAACGAATTGGAAAGGAAGAAGAATAAAAAATGGTGGCAGTTCTGGACATGAAAAAACTACACACAATCGAGTAGACGGCCTCGCCAGTTGTAACTGACGAGGTGCGCCTCTCACACCACCTGCCGTACGGTTCTCTTAACAGGCGGTTCGTAAAGCATAGCATAATTGCTCTTTACACCAGTTGCTCCTTTCCGCTACTTTTAAGATAAGGCTACACATAGGCTCCTATACGAATTTTTCCTTCACAATACCACCTGCCCCGTACTTGATAAGTGGTTCCCTCCTTCGTCCATTCGTGAGCACTGCGCAGTGCTTACGGCTCATCTCCTATTGACTACTATGACCCTGATGCCTCGGGGCTGACTTCTCGGTCTCCAAACTCGTGGAGTCCGAGCGCTCCCCAGCGCCTGTCCCGCATGACGGGATCAGGAAATATTCCATCCTCCGATTCCTGCGACATCTACCAAATAGAGATTGTTGGTCAGGGGCTTCGCAAAGATGTGCTTGCTCACCCTCCCTAAATGGCCTCGGTATGCCGTTCCTGTTCGTCAGTACCGTCCCGAAGCCTCGCGATTGTTTCTCGCTTCCTTCACTGCATGCCTCACGGCAAACCAGCTTGCGACTTACTCACAGGCTTCACCAACTTGCCTGCAAGAGACATACACCCTCTGGAATAATTTGGTATCTTAGATACCTGATGCCCATGCTGGGCACACACAAGGTGTATAGTGCATACCCTGCGGGATACGCAGCATACACAGACCGTTAGCAAACATATAAAACAAGACAATGAACATGATAAAAGACATTCCCGAACTTGTAAAAGCTGAGGTGATTTCACAAGAAACGGCAGACAAAATTCGAGATTTTTATCAGAAAAAAGGAGGGCAGTCAACAAATCGACTTTTTATTGTTTTTGGAATATTAGGAGCAATATTGGTTGGACTTGGAATTATGTTAATAATCGCTCACAATTGGGACGAACTTTCACGAACGACAAAAACACTCCTAGCGCTACTTCCACTACTCTTTGGACAAGTACTATGTGGATTCGTATTAATAAAAAAACAAGATAGCGTTGCATGGAGAGAAAGCGGAACTGCTTTTCTATTTTTTGCAGTTGGAGCAAGCATATCACTTGTTAGTCAGATATACAATATACCCGGAAACTTAAGTTCATTCCTCGTGACATGGATGTTGCTTTGCCTCCCTTTGATATATGTGATGAAATCTTCCATCGCTTCATTGCTTTATATAATTGGAATAACCTACTATGCTGGTGAGACCAGCTACTGGTCATACCCTTCTTCCGAATCATACTTTTACTGGATACTTCTATTGACCATCATTCCTCATTATTACCTATTGTACAAGAAAAAGCTGGAAAGTAATTTTATGATTTTCCACAATTGGCTAATTCCACTTTCAGTGATAATCATCCTGGGAACGGTTGCAAAGCAAACAAACGAACTTATGTTCATTGCCTACTTCAGCCTTTTTGGGTTACTCTATTTAATAGGGGATTTGGATTCTTTCACAAAAAGAAGAACAAGAAACAATAGTTACAAAGTATTGGGGGGCCTTGGTACAATTGTATTACTCCTGACATTAAGTTTTGATTGGTTCTGGGAGGACTTGAGAGGAAAAAATTTCTTATTCAATGAAGTAATTAGTTCACCTGAGTTTTTTGCATCTGCTATCATATCATTATGCGCAAGTGGACTACTTATCTTGCAACTGAAAAACAAATCCCTCAAGGACGTTAAACCAATAACACCTGTTTTTATTCTGTTCATTATAACTTTCCTTATTGGGCTGTCATCACCTCTATCAGTAGTGCTTACTAATGTTGTTGTTTTTGCAATCGGCATTTTAACAATCAGAGATGGAGCCAAGCTGAATAGCTTAGGGGTATTGAACTATGGATTGCTAATTATTACAGCTTTAGTTGTTTGCAGATTCTTTGACACAGATTTAAGTTTCGTAATAAGAGGCGGTCTATTTGTGACGGTTGGCATTGGCTTCTTTGCAACAAATTACTGGATGCTCAAAAAAAGAAAATCAAATGACTAACAAGAAAATATTATTGTCTGTATTTATTCTTGTTGCTATAGTGCAACTGTATGTGCCTGCCAAAATGATTCTTGACAGAGAGGATATATTGAATACAGGAAAAGATTATAAATTCAAAACTGAACCAATTGACCCAAATGACCCTTTTAGAGGGAAATACATTACTCTTCGTTATGAAGAAGATATGATTGAGATTCAAAATGAAGCGGATTGGGTTAGCGGTGAAATTATTTATGTTTTTCTTACACCAGATAAGGAAGGTTTTGCAAAAGTTCAATCTGTTTCAAAAGAAAACGGCACTAATAACCAAGACTTTTTAAAAGCTAAAGTGAATTACGTTACGAGTAATGGTTCTAACAAGCTGACTATTGACTACCCATTCGATAGATATTATATGGAAGAATCAAAAGCGTATGATGCTGAATTGACTTACCGCAAATCGCAACTTGACACAACTGAAATAGCCTATGCGGTGGTCAGTATAAAAGATGGTGAGGCGGTATTAAAAGATGTGTTAATTAATGGAGTTTCATTAAGGGAAATTGTAATAAAGGAAAGAGAAAATAAAAAATAAACGTTTGCCAATCGAGTAGCCCGACCTGAGCCATAAGACTCAGGTGGAGGCGCTCACACCACCCAGTCCCGTAGTCATCGGGAGATCTCGTACTGGGCGGTTCGTAAAGCATAGAATAATTGCTCTTTACACCAGTTGCTCCTTTCCGCTACTTTTAATTATAGGCTATCATATGATTCCTATACGAATTTTTACCTCACAATAGCACCTGCCCCGTACTTGATACGGGGTTCGCTCCTTCGGCCATTCGTGAGCACTCCGCAGTGCTTACGGCTCAGGTCCTGTTGACTACTATGACCCTGATGCCTGGGGGCCGACTTCTGGGTCCCCAAACTCGTGGAGTCCGAGCGCTCCCTCGGTAAGGTAAATTGCTTTCCAGCTAACACTACCTGATCTACACGCTGTCCATATTCATCGAGTCTGGGCTTCGCAAAGATGTGCTTGCCTACCCTCCCTAAATGGCCTCGGTATGCCGTTCCTGTTCGTCAGTACCGCCCCAAAGCCTCGCGATTGTTTCTCGCTTCCTGCACTGCATGCCTCACGGCAAACCAGCTTGTGTTTACGCTAAAGCTTCAGCCACACGCGTGCGACTTACTCACAGGCTTCACCAACTTGCCTGCAAGGGATTTTCACCCTCTGGAATAATTTGGTATCTTGGATACTAGATGCCCATGCTGGGCACACACATTGTATAAAAATAATAGCCGGGTCTGTAGTAAATTCAAGAGTTGCCACCCGCTTCAACTTTCTTGGGACGTGAAAGGAAAGAGCCACGCATTCGGCTACTATTCTTATACTCAACGTTATGCTTCATTATAACAAACCACTGACCAATGATGAAATTCTTTAGAAAAATTCGACAGAACCTACTTTAAGCAGGTAACACTGGGAAGTATTTAAAATACGCTATTGGTGAAATAGTACTTGTCGTTTTTGGGATTTTGATTGCCCTACAAATCAACAACGCCAATGAACTTTCAAAACAGAATAGGTTAGTAGCAACCTACGAAAACAGCTTATTGTCTGAAATTAAAATTGTCTTAAAGAATATCAAAAGGTATGACAGTTTAAGCCATGTTTTCGAATAACCAATCTATATTATTCAAACTATTACAGAAAATACAAAGAGACCTTACAATACTGAATCAAAAAATGGATAGTATTAAAAATATGGGAGCTAATAAATTATCTTCATCAGCCTATACCATTGACGATTTAATTAGCACAGGGAATCTTTCATTATTTAGCAAAGAAAAAAAGAGGCCATTTTAAAGGTGAAAAATATCCTAGATTTTTATGGTCGGGCTTATGCTGAAGAAAATAACAAATTAGGTCTCACTACGCTAGATTTTTATAATTCCATGTATTTAAAAATATTTATTAGTTCAATTTATACTGGGATAGTTCCTGAAGATGATCGACTTGAGGATTGGAGATATTAATTATCATCAGAGCAATTTAGACTGTCTGGTAATCAAGCAAATTCCACATTAATGATGTGCAATTTTTAAAGTGATTTACTAGGATTTATAAAAAAGAATCAGAAAACCTTTTAAATATTTTAGAGAAAGACAAAAAGAATAAATAACGAAAGCACAACAAAGTGAATAACCAATTGCTAATTTGTGTTAACTCAGAAAATCCCCCACCCTTTTGGTATTCTTAACCAACAAGTCACCTAAAGACAACGCTCTCCCCATTTTGCAGTACTGAAAAAGACCTCCTGCCTGCAGCAGGCAGGCTGCGAGGTGACTTAATAATGAGGTTGTCAGAATGTACATTTTCTTGTCAACTACAAACATAATTCGGAGCATCATGCTGCCCCGAATTGGCTCGGGGAGTTTTAGCAACCCTAAAAATAACCACCAAGTTAACCCCCTTTCCTCCTTGATTGGATCAAGGAGGAAAGGCAAGTCGGTTGACATTAGACAATTCAGACCTTTAATAAACTTCCTTATGGCGACCTTGGATGCCCTAAGGAAGTTTTGATAAATTATATGGGATATATGCCTTCTGTTAATTTTGACTATGAAATGTTCACGGATGACAAAATAACGAACAGTGGTAGAAAATTTTGGCAACTCGTCAAAACGAACGATGGCTGGAAAATATCATCTGTTGTTTATTCAGTTTGCTACATGAAATAATTAGCCCAAGCAAGTCAACTTCGCTAATGAACT
>JBLHTU010000187.1:0-6041 GCA_047627515.1 Cyclobacteriaceae bacterium
TTGGGATCTCAAATTACTCTGACTCATACGGATTTGTCGAAATACGTGATGTTATGTTTCACGGAAGCTAATTAGCCCCTTTAAAGCTCCTAATACGGATATTAAATTTAGCGAAAACGGCAAGTACCTAGCTGCTGGGGCAAGAGACAATACCGTCAAAGTTTGGCGCATAGAAGGTGAAGGCCTAGATCAGCAACCCATAGTTTTTGACGATGCCAGGGGCTGGATATGGTCTATTGACTTCACCAATGATACTAAACGCCTTTTTATCTCCAGTAAGGATGGGATGATCAGACAATATCAACTTGAGCTTAATCAATATCAACACTTTTGCGATCAGTTGAGTCGTAACCTAAGTGAAAAGGAGTGGCGATCATTTGTAGGAGACCCTAAAGTATATCCATACGAAAATACCTGTCCAGACTAGTAGTAGATGGCTTTATCGAAACGCAGCCACCAACTCTTCACTCACTTCCCATAGTTGTAATGCGGCCTCTTGCTCCTTGGCTTGTGAAGCGGTATTAGCCAGTTTTTGTTTTACGAAATACTTTCCTGATAGCCTTTCGATCCCTTCTTTCTTTGTTAGAAACAGCTGTGTAAGCGCCCCTTTTTCAGGTGATATCATGAAAGGCTGCATCGCCTTAAATAGAAACTTAACCATGCCAGCAGAATCTCCTGCAAAATTACTTTTTACCACACCCGGGTGACAAGCGTAAGAAGAAAGCCCTCTGTCATGGTAGCGCTTATGCAACTCCATTGTAAAAAATATGTTGCAAAGCTTACCAAGTCCGTAGGCATTCATCGAGCTATAGTTTCTGGTCTGCCACTGCAGATCTTCAAAGTCCATTTTACCCAATTTATGGGCCTCTGAACTGACATTGATGACCCGAGTATTCGAAGCTATTAGCAAATCAATCAACTCAGTGGTCAGCATAAAATGACCCAAATGATTTATCGCAAAAGTCCTTTCATAGCCATCAACTGTGATTTCTTTCTCTTGAATAATTGCTCCCGCATTATTCATTAGCACATCTACATGCTCGAAGTCTGCCTTAATATTAATCGTCGCCGTTTTGACAGACTGAAGATCAGTAAGGTCACAGGGAATATAATCCAGCGTCCCCTTCCATTTTTGTGACATCATTTCGCTTGCCTTCTGGTGATTTCTAGCTAACATAATCACATGCCAACCCTCATTCAGCAAATCTTTTACCGCTGCTTCGCCGATACCAGAAGTACCACCAGTTATAATTATCTTCTTTGACATCTTATTTATCCTAAAAATGAGATTAATACACCCGCTGCCACAGCGGAACCAATCACTCCTGATATATTGGAAGCCATAGCATACTGGAGCAAATGATTAGATGGATCATGTTTTAACGCAATATCATTTGCTACCCTTGAAGCCATGGGCACAGCGCTTAAACCAGTTGCCCCTATGAGTGGGTTGATCTTCTTTTTTCCAAACAGGTTATAGATTTTTACAGCAAAAATTCCTCCCGCAATAGAAATAGCAAATGCAATAAACCCGCCTACTATGATCATAATTGTCTCCAGATTCAAGAAAGCTTTGGCTGTCATAGTAGCACCTACCGCTAATCCCAGAAAGATCGTTGCAGAATTCAGAATCGTATCTGACGCCGCTTTCGATAATCGGCCCGTTGCCGCGCCTATTTCCTTGACTAGATTTCCAAACAATAACATTCCTAAAAGAGGAACTGATGAAGGAACAAGCAATGACACTAGTGTCCCAATTGCGATTGGGAAGATTATTTTAACTGCCTGCATGTTTTTAATCGGAGTTGCGTTGGGGTATTTCTTATCCTGCTCTTTCATATTAATCATCAGTTCCGCCTTCGTCGTAGTCAGTCGAACCACAAAAGGGATGATCACTGGCACTAATGCCATATATGAATATGCAGCGATCGCTATCGGACCTAGCAGGTGTGGTGCTAACTTAATCGTCGTATAGATCGCCGTTGGACCATCCGCTCCTCCAATTATGCCTAGAGCCGCAGCCTCTTTGGGTGTAAAGCCAATAGCAATAGCACTCAGTAAAACAGTAAAAATTCCAATTTGGGCAGCAGCCCCAAAAAAAGCAAGCCTAAGATTAC
This sequence comes from Cyclobacteriaceae bacterium, assembly GCA_047627515.1. Lineage (GTDB taxonomy): Bacteria > Bacteroidota > Bacteroidia > Cytophagales > Cyclobacteriaceae > JAYPLE01. The sequence goes on from JBLHTU010000187.1 coordinate 2,118, forward strand.
GTAACATAGGACCGAAGTCCGTCAACGCTCCAACACCCAAAAAGATTATCGGAGGTAGAAAGCCGGTCTTGATAAGCGAATAATAGACAAAGTTCATAATGCCATGTTGATGAGCAATTTGATACAATGTCAGCGTCTCATCTACCTTGACGACACCCATCTGGCCACCTGGAAAGTTAGCCATCAGCATGCCAAAGGCGATAGGTACCAGCAGGAGCGGTTCATAGTTCTTTTTGATACCCAAATAGAGCAAGAAAAAGGAAATCGCAATCATCAGAATTATCTGTGGCTGCTCGAAAAGCTGCTGAAAAGCAGTCATTTGGTACAATTTCTCTAGTAATTCCAATGGGCTACCAATTAGGATAATCTAAACAACACGTCATCATCAAGCACCTCTTCACCATCATGGATCAGCACTTCCGTAATGGTCCCTGATACATCTGCTTTCACGGCGTTGGTTACCTTCATTGCTTCTATGTAGCAAATCACATCTCCTACCTTGATCTGGTCACCTAGCTTTTTGGGTTGCTCTGCAGGCTCTTTTGTTAAGAATACCTTGCCCTCTAGCGGAGCGACAATCTCTTTAGTGCCAATTGAAGGTGCAACAGCTACTGGTTGCTGAAATGCCTCTGTAGTTACCCCATTTGCTGCGTCTCCATAAGAAACAAACACATTATAAGCTTGACCATTTACACTGATATTCAACTGCTTAGGTTTTATGTCCTCTACTGGTAGCAGTGAAGTAGCGGCAGCTTGTACTGGTGGCTTAATAAGCGCACCCTTACGCTCTGCCAAATCTTTCTCAAAAGCTGCTTTAGCTTTTCCGGATTTATAGTCCTCATACTGCTGAGGGTGCATTGCGTACTCAAACAATTCTTCATCGTCCTGCCCTGTCTCCCAGCCCTTTTCATTCATCTTGGCTCGGAACTCATCCAAAGCATCGGGCTGTAAATCCTGCGGATCTCCTTCAAAAAACTCTCGGCCTTGCTCAGCAGCCAATCCTTTCAGAGTATCTGATACTTCCCCCGGTACACGACCCGACTTTCCTAGTAGCATACTCCAGGTATTATCATCAAGCAAGGACCAACGCTCCTTCCCTTTCATCATCTGCATCACGTTGACCAATGCGGCATTTTTTACATACTGACTATAGGGAGTTACTAAAGGAGGGTACCCCATCATGGGCCAGATTTCCTGCACCTCATCAAATAAGGCAATCATTAAATCGTCCTGAGTAATCTGTGCCTTGCCGTGCTTATCCATCCATTTATTCAGACTCTTTAGATTATTCTCCAAGTCTGACATCAGACTACCCATCATTCCTCCAGGGAGACCTGGGCCAATCAACAATGCATTCATCAGCCTATTTTTAGGATTGATGTAATAGCCCAAAAAGTCGTCGATAAATTCCTGAGTAAGTGATCGTGCTTGCATGTAAGCCTTCATATTGATATCAGGCAAACTAAAACCAGCATCCTTTAGCATTTCATGCACAGTAATTAGGTCAGCATGTCCCGTCCCAAAGGATAATGGCTCCATCCCCACATCAATAAAATCAGCGCCATTTCTTGCCGCTTCCAAGCTGGAAGCAACTGAAAATCCGGGGCCAGAATGACCATGATACGTAACCAAAACATCTTTTTTGATCGACTTTATTCCCGCAACTAATTTACCCATCGAAGCAGGTCGTCCAATACCTGCCATGTCCTTAATACAAATCTCTTGCGCACCCATTCCTATTAGCTCTTCAGCCATCTTCAGGAAATAGTCAACAGTGTGCAATTTGCTATACGTAATACAAAGAGCTGCTTGAGCGATCATTCCCCCCTCCTTGGCATAATCAATAGACAGCTTAAGGTTCCGCGTATCATTGAGTCCATCGAAAGATCGGGATATATCTGTTCCCTGCAACTTCTTAAGCTTAAACATAAGTCTCCGAACATCCTTAGGTACAGGATACATTCTTAGTCCATTGAGACCGCGCTCAAGCATATGGGTTTGAATGCCTGCATCATTGAAAGGCTGTGTCCACTCTCGTACAGATCTATTTGGGTTTTCTCCATAAAGTAGATTTATTTGCTCAAATCCACCTCCATTAGTTTCTACTCTTCTGAAGCAACCCATATCTATGATCGGCTCGGCTACTTTTACGAGTTGGTCTACGCGCGGCACATACTTTCCTGAAGACTGCCACATATCACGATATATCAGGCTTAAACCTATTTCTCTTCCCATGTCTAATGTTTGTCTATTTCAATCTTTCTAATGTTTCCCTGCCCAAAGGTTACGACCTCAACAGCTGCAGTAATAACTGCGATTTCGGCAGGAGTAGGGTGTGTACTTGTGCTTGACGTAGATCTCTGCACTTGCTCACTTGCTGGATACCATCTGTTGATAACCTTAATCAATAGGTTACCTGTGATATAGACCAACAGCAGCACCACAAAAACAGTGATCATACCTATAGCCATCAATGTCAACGCTGAAGAAATGGATGTACTCATGAATTGTCAAGCTTCTTGTTGTTATAAATCTAAGCTTTCTTGAACATTGTTCATTAGATATTACGAGTCTTTTGTTAACGGCAAAAAGACTAATGACTTAATACATCAACATTTGATCATATGATATGATCTAACTTTTCGATTCTAGTATATTTTACATCATTGGACATAAAAAAAGGGGCCAATTGGCCCCTAAATATTTCAAATTCTCTGTAAAGATTACAGGGTTCGTTTTACTTCTCGCTCTTCGAATCCTTCGATCACATCTCCTTCTAAGATATCGTTGAAGTTCTTAATGCTGATACCGCACTCGTAGTTGTTCTTCACTTCCTGCACGTCATCTTTGAAACGTTTCAGTTGGTTAATCACGCCTTCATATTTCACGATACCGTCACGAATTAATCGTACTTTGTTTTGACGCTTGACATAACCGTCAGTTACGTAGCAACCTGCAACTGTACCAATTTTTGTGATCTTGAAGACTTCTCTGACCTCAATATTACCTGTAATAAACTCTTCGACAGACGGTGCTAACATACCCTCCATTGCGTCCTTTATTTCGTTAATCGCATCGTAAATGATAGAGTATAACCGAATCTCGATCTCTTCATTTTCAGCAACCCTTCGGGCCGAAGTACTAGGCCTCACCTGGAAACCGACAATTACTGCATCAGATGCAGAAGCTAATAACACATCAGATTCGGAAATCTGCCCTACGCCTTTGTGGACGATATTAACCGCTACCTCAGGGGTAGTCAATTTCAGCAATGAATCAGACAATGCTTCAACAGATCCATCCACGTCACCTTTGACAATAACATTCAGTTCCTTGAAATTACCAATAGCTAATCGTCGCCCAATCTCATCAAGTGTAATATGCTTCTTCGTTCGCATCGACTGCTCACGTTGAATCTGCTCTCTTTTAGAGGCTACTTCTCTGGCTTCTCTGTCATTTTCCATGACATTGAATTTATCACCTGCCTGAGGAGCACCATCCAAACCTAGCATTTGAACCGGTGTGGCTGGACCTACTTCGCTCAATTTCTTTCCTCTGTGATCAAACATCGCCTTGACACGTCCGAAATAAGAACCTGCGAGTAAGACGTCTCCAATTTTAAGAGTCCCTGCCTGAACCATCAGCGTAGTTACGTAGCCACGGCCTTTATCAAGCATCGCTTCTACAACAGAGCCAGTAGCTGGCTTGTCAGGGTTAGCTTTAAGCGTCAACAATTCCGCTTCTAGCAATACCTTATCTAACAACTCGTCAATTCCTTCCCCTGTCTTGGCAGAAATGTGCTGACACTGGTACTTTCCTCCCCAGTCCTCTACCAGAATGTTAATGTTTGCTAGCTCTTCCTTAATTTTTTCCGGATTAGCGTTCGGACGATCCATCTTATTGATTGCAATGACAATCGGCACT
>JBLHTU010000188.1:0-5970 GCA_047627515.1 Cyclobacteriaceae bacterium
CACCTTTCTCACTTACATGCGCTGACAATTGCATTGCCTTTGCTACGTCTCTGCTATGAATAGCCCATACACGCCCTCGACGGCTTCCGATGACAAAAAAGGATATGAATGAACTAAAGGCCTTAGCGAACTCTTCTCCCAATCGAAAGTCTTTACGCTGTCCTAGCAACAGAGATGGCTGATATATATACAATGAATTCAAATCAAGCTGCTTTACTTTCTTCTCTACCTGTCCTTTTATCTCATTGTAAAAGAGTGGAGAGTCCGCGTTTGCACCAACAGCTGTAACTAGGTGAAATGACTCAAAATCTGCAAATCCTAAAGCAAATTTTGCTAGTGCCAACGGGTAATCAAGATCCACCTTTATGAATTGTTCTTCGGAGCCTGCTAGCTTGATGGTCGTCCCCAAACAGCAAAAAATATGATGAGCAGTCAATGACGTGAGGTGATTACTTAGGTTATCAAAATCAGGCTCAACTATGACTTCCAGCTTTGGGGATTGCAGCTTCATTTCACGACGACTAATCACCTTTACTTTACTATAGGTGCGGTCTTTCAGTAACAGATCTAGCAGTTCTCTACCTACTAGGCCGGTTGCCCCGGCAATCAAAGCAATTTTTTCACTCATAATATACTTGAAGTTGGTAACGGAAAAGTAAATAAGAAATATGACAATTTAAGCAAGCTCTTCCCACTCCTTGTAAGCGACGATATCATCTGAGAGGCTTCCTATGACGTAATACAAAACCGCCAAATCATCCGAGAAACCTAACAAGGGTACAAAGTCAGGTAGTAGGTCCGTTGGTACCACAAAGTAGACCAGAGCAAATAACATCAAAAAGACGGTCTTGTAAGAAAACCCATTGTAATTGCCTGAAATAGAGGATTTTACCATACGCATCAGCAGCTTGACGTTGCTACTTAATGTGGTTTTTGAGTCTTCGTCTTTTGTAATCTCACTTAGCTTTTCTGAAGCCTGCTTAATTAGCTCCTTGATCCGATCATTATCCGTAACCAATTCATTTGTCTTTCGCTTGATATCTTCCCAAATGGCCATTTTAAAATAGTGTTTGTACTTCTTTCTTAAGATAAGAAATAGAATGCGCAATGGCTTGTTTAGTGACACCGGACTCAAATATTCCTTTCGCCAAGTCCAGACTTGTAGCCTCCTCTTCCAATCCCATAGCGATTTCGTTAATGGATGTTACGGTGTCCTCAACGGCAGTAGTCAAGTAGAGCCATGATTGCTCAGAGATATAAATCTGCTGAGCAAGATTATGTTGATATTCTTGTCTGATCTCATGAATCAGGATCTGCTGAAACTCCTTTGCTGTATATTGACCATTATTAAGTCTTGGTATCAGGTTGTTTGGGGTAATTCTCTCCAAGAAAAGAACCATCCGCTCATATGCTTGTAGCCGATTCGGCAGCAGTGTATCAACGGATTGCTTTCTTGCCATTTCCCTGATTTCATCCAGCCTCGCGTTTTGAAATGACCTAAGCATCAGGTAAACAGCATAAAGCACAATCAAAGCAGGCCCTAAAATCTTAATGAGATCTATAAAAATATCCATTGAATGAATTAATGTGAGTGAATGGTAGTTTCAAAAATAATTAATTTCAAGCGCGAAATGGAACATGCAGTAGAAATCACACAAAATGCAGCAAAAGAAATCAAAGATATTCTCGAGCGGAAGAATATTCCAGCTGGTTATGGGCTCCGTGTAACGATCAAAGGTGGTCGCGGATGTGCCGGTGTTAATTTCACACTGGGATTTGATAAACCCAATGAAAATGATATCAGCTATGTCATAGATGATATACCTGTGCACATCCGAAAAGGCGAACTAATGTTTGTCGCCGGTAAAAAGATTGATTTCTATGAAGGTGCCGAAGCGAGAGGGTTTGTGTTTGAAGATCAGTCAGATAATAGTACAGAAGCTTTCTGACACAACCCATTGATAGGCGGGTTATACTTTGTCACTTTGACCGTCACCTCCTCCACTGCCGGAAACTGTTTTTTTATCTGCTGAATAATATCGGAGGCAAGATGCTCCAGCAGCAAAGATGATCCATTCATGACCTCACTGACAATCTGATAAATGTATTCATAGTTGATTGTTCCAGCTAGTTTATCATGCTCGGCGGCCTCTTGGACATCTAGCTTCACACTGACATCAACCGCATACCTATTGCCTACTTCTCGCTCCTGCTCATAGAACCCGTGCTTCGCAAAAAACTCCATCCCTTCCAGGGATACTACGCCTGACAAACTCATCTCCGCTAATCTCCGACCTGATCAAAAAAACTACCATTACCATTCAACTCTTCCTTAGTATCTCTTGATTCTGCTTTTTCAGTAGATTTTTGCTTCATAGCCATCTTTTTAGAGGTAATGAAACTATTAAGTTTTTCTGCCGAATCTGTATCATTAGAATTGATATCTGGAATTTTTGTTACTCTCGGCCTTCGGCTACTGAGGGCTTCATCATCGATACTGGCTTCAGATTCTCTGACTAACTCTCTTACTTTGATCAGGTGATCTTCCACATCAAAACGCTTATGGGTCAGCGTCGTCCGCTTCACGCGCTCTTTTACATCATTAGCTAATCCCGTCAACTCACTAATCAAGTTATCTCTCTGGTTCTCGATCGATTGGTAATTCTTCTCTAGTGCTTTGATGGCATCTTGCATTTCCAAAATCATCTCTTTTGCCTTTTGTTCAGCATTTTCGATGACTGCCTTAGATTTAGACTTAGACTCATTGAGTATGGCATCCGCGTTTATCTCAGCTTCTTTTAAATGAAGCTCAGCCGCCTTATTTGCTTGATCAACCAGATTAGCGCCAGTATCCTCAGCTGTCTTGAGCGTCTTGAATAGAGATGATTCTACTTCGCGCAATTTCATCACTTCCTTCTCGCTTTGCTCGAGCTTGATCTTCATCTCTTTATTTTCGTCTACGATTCGCTCCCACTCGGAAGACAGAGTTTTCAAAAAGGCATTGACATCATCCTTGTCATACCCTCTCAGTTTCTTCTCAAATTCTTTTTGACGAATCTCTATAGGTGTTATTCTCATTGATCACTAATTTTTATTGACCACACGGATATCGATCGATCATCACTACATGAAACCAACCAGTTATTAAACGGCATCCAAAGCACTTTATTCACGGAAGTTCCGTGTCCAGCATGCCTTGACTTATCTATCACTTTCTTAAGCTGCAAAGACTGACTGTCCCACACCTTGATGCTTTTATCCATGCTACAAGTTACGAAATGTCTTTCATCTGGACTGAAAGCAATATGATTGATCGCATACATGTGTGCGACCACATCTTTTTCTAACGTCAAAGTTTTGATATCCCACACTTTAAAATGTGCATCACGACTACCCGAAAATAGCCTACGCCCCTCCTTGTCTGCTTGTAAAGTGAAGACTGATACGCGGTGTGCATCCACTTCCCGCACTTTCTTGAGTCCGCTAGCTTTGTCAAATGCTCTTATGTGACTGTCACTGTACCCAACAAATACTTCATCTGCGGTAATGGCGATGGCACGTGCACTCTTTTCACTAGCAGCTAGTTTTTTTAAAATTCGAAGCTGCGGTATATCAATTACAAACAATTCCCCATCACCCATGGCCACATACGCCACGTCACCATCCACCTGAATGTCAAAAATCGCTGCATCACTCAACTTCAATGAACCCACTTCTTCACGTTTTGCAACGTCTAAAATATGAAGACCCTCAAAATTTTGTCCAATAATCAGGTATTGCTGTTTTGGTAAAAAACGTAAAGCATACACCGAATTCGGCACTTTGGCGATAATCGTTCCTTGGGTTAATTTCGTCAAATCCCACAATACAACCATCCCGTCAGCCCCTGAAGAAACAAACGAACTCTCTGATATTTGCTCTAGTGTATACAGGCAATCTTTATGTCCTGTGAAAGTATGCTCCTTGGTAACTTCGATAGTAGCTGTCATCTATTGCTGCAAAATTATTACAATTGCGATGATTCTATTCGAATGCCACTACTATTATCAAAAAAGATCAACCCTTTTTCATGCTATGCAGTATGGAATATATCAGAAACTGAAAATCAGCTTGAACAACTGATCCATGAGGATATCCCTGTGATGCGTCCAGATAAGAGGTCTGAATGGATCGTAACACGCATTCTAGCTAGGTATCTCTCCGAATTGTTTGACAAAACCTATCAAGGAGTAGCTGCACTAGATTCCGGCAAACCCTACTTAATCGGACAGTCTTGTGAAATATCCATTACCCATTCTTTTCCTATGGCTGCGGTCATGATCAACCTGAGAAAAGCCTGCGGCATCGATTTAGAATTGCACAGAGAAAAACTGATACTAGTTCAAGAAAAGTTTTTGCACGAAAAAGAATACCAACACAAAGGTGATGTTTCTGCTTTATGCAAAATTTGGTCAGGGAAGGAAGCTATTTTCAAAACCTTTGGAGACAAAAATCTCAGCTTCAAAGAAGAGCTCTGGATTGAATTCCAAACACCATTCCGGGCCACTGGCCATATGCTGAAAGTAGGAAAAGAACAGAAATATGAGCTGTGTTATGAACAGCTAAAAGAATACCAATTATGCTATAATTTGTAGTTTACTCACCAAGATCCCCTGGCCGAAGGCGATGCATGATCTCCTTGACTTCGTCACTCCTCTGATACTCGCCAACTTTTTCGAAGCTTACAATTAAGTTTCTAAGAAATCTGACTAATATATCCTCATTGCTACACGGTTCATAATAGGTTTCTTGAGGGGGTAATTGCAAGTGGTCGATATAGTTATCGATGTCTTCCTTTGAAAAAATCAACCCTTTATTGAATACATTGATATAGAACTGAGTGCCTTCTTCCTTGTAGGTAAGGATAAATAAGTTGGGTAAGTTGACACCATAAAGAGGCATACCCAGCTTACGGCCAATTAACAAGTAGATCGAGCAAAGAGATATCGGGTTTCCTCTTTTTGACTCCAGCACTGTGTTGATCATCGAATTACCTGGCGAATGAAAATTCTTTGTGTTGGCTCGAAACTTTAGTTTATCAAAAAGGACACTATTGATGATTCGAACCTGATCATAGGGCTGTAGTTCCTCTTTGAACTCAGGCCAAACCTCATAATATAACTGCTCGATTTCTTTGATGGTCTCTTCGTACTCTAGGTCAGGGTATTGATAAGTGGCTAGTACCCACAAACCTCGAAGCAAATCATCTGAATGGTTAGTCTTCCAATCTTCAAATCGCTCACCTAGCAATTCAAACTGCAATTGATGAATCAAATCCTCTATCCTTCTTTGGACGATCGGATTAAAGATATTTTCCCATTGATCTTCAAGAAAAGGAATGATAGAGGTGCCAAAAGCTTTGATTTCACTTTCTACGTGATCGATCACTTCTAAGTCATCATCCTCTAGTAGTGATACAAGGGCTTTTAGTTGATTGTTATTCATGAACGAGTACACTATTCATCTCGACTAAATTGTCCAAACCGGATAAGTGATAATCATAAAAAATGCTTAGTTACCCTCAGTTTCGAGCCCCTTCAATTTACTGTTTTTGCGACCTAGTGGCTTGAGAAAGTCTTTAGGATATTCGTTGAAGTGGATGACGGTCTTGTCAAGATCAATCATCAGTTGGTTGAGATTGTTATAAAGGGAGTCATTCTTCATCAATTTCCCGACGGTGCCTTCCCCATTATCTATCTGTAGCAGAAGCTCATTAATCTGAGCTAACGCGGCATTGATCTCAGTCACTGTCTGATTGATTTCTAGACTGCCAATAGAGTCTAGAATAGAAGTACTCTTTGCCAGAATAGGGTCCAATTGATCTACCTTAGCACCTATGTTCTTGAGGAGATCATTGGTGGTGTTTACCGCTTTTTCAAGGTCACTTTCATTTTGCTCGAGCAAAGAGTTAACCCTAATAATCAGCTCATT
>JBLHTU010000189.1:0-5916 GCA_047627515.1 Cyclobacteriaceae bacterium
AACCCGGTCCATCAGGCTACTAATGAAGTCATTCGAATATTGATTTACTGAAAAAAGCACCGAGGATAATTGTTCTTCGTAAACATCATTGATGATCTGCTCATTCTCATTAGCAGTGCTGAGCTGAAAGCTAAAAAATGCTAACATCGGAAAGACGATGAGTAAGATGATTGTAATAAATAGTCTAGATGTTTTTTTACGCATTAGTTGTCCTCTGACGCTTGGGTAAATTTGCTAAACAAAGCGTAGAAATGCCGGATAGTGACATATATTTACTGTGTTTTGACATTTAATGACAAGGTTATGGCTAAGAAAGCTACAGGGAAAATCGAAGACATGCTCGGAGAGCTTGGAAAGAAGATTGATATTTTAATTGAGGAAGCCAAGGTGGCAAAAGATGAGATTCGCGATGATGTGGAAGTTAAAATTGAAGACTTGAAGCAAAAGAAGGAAAAGCTTGAAGCCGACATCAGTCAGTATCAACAAAAGGAGAAATGGCAAGAAGCAAAAGGACATTTCGTGACTGGCATTCATGAATTAAAGAATGCGATGGAGACTTTAATCAGCACCATCAGGAAAAATTAGAGTTGCGTCACTCGGTCTAGTACTTTTTTAATTAAAGCATCTACGACTTTATTTGGGTCTTTTGAGAATTTGTTTCGGACGCGATTAGCTAAAATGGCATTCAGACTTAGCGTTTCATGGCCCAACACTCTGCCAAGGCCATAGTATGCGGCTGTTTCCATCTCTAAGTTTGTCAGCCAGAAATCCTTATAATGGAAGTAATTGTAAGTATTTACTAGGTGACTATACTGGGTCTGGACTCGGAGCTGTCTTCCTTGTGGTGCATAGAAGCCATTGCAGGTCAAAGTATTGCCAACAGGCATCAAATCGCGAAAGGCTTCGATCAACTCATTAGAGCCGCGCGCACAATATAGCGGATAGGGTATTTTTGTTTCTTTTTGAAAAGCTGTGGCAACTTCTTTTTCAAACTGAGTGGGCTCAAATGGATAATACAGCATTAAGGGGTCAATGCCAATTGCGTACTCACTAAGAATATGACTTCCCAGTCGTACATCTTCCTGTATGCTGCCAGAAGTCCCAACTCTTATAATCTTGAGCTTTTTTAATTCCTCATTTGGGAGCCGCGTTTTTAAGTTGATATTAACGAGGGCATCTAGCTCTTGCATGACAATTTCTACATTATCAGTTCCCATACCAGTACTTAGCACAGTTAGTCTCTTGCCTTTGTAAGTTCCTACGTGAGTAATGAACTCACGTTTATTCATTTCGAACTCTACTTTATCAAAATGCTGCGAGATGCGATGAACGCGACCTGGATCACCTACAGTTAATATAATGTCTGATATATCGTGGGGTTTTAAATTAAGATGATACACGCTGCCATCAGCATTAACTATCAGATCGGTATCAGAAATCTTAATCGCCATATGAGTTAGTCTTCCGTCTTTTCTCCTCGTTGCCAGCCAATGTACGGGTTGTAGCCGTTCGGATCTTTTTGATAGAAACCTGACCCGTTGTATGCTCGGACATCAGGGTGATTCATGCATTCTTGTGAGCAGCAGCCATTGAAAATTTCTGCACCTTCTTCAGACATTGGAATGTGCAAATTACAAGTCGGGTTTGCACAATTGACCATTCTATCTGATGGTTGTCCTGTGACATAGCATCTTGACGTCACAGTAGGGTTTATTTTGTTGACATCCGCCACTATCCGATTGTCAAAGACGTAGCATTTTCCTTCAAAGTCTTCCCCATCCGCTTCAAGGCCATATTTTATAATGCCACCATGCAGCTGGTAGACATTTTCAAAACCTTGATCCAGAAGATATGCACTTGCTTTTTCGCATTTTATGCCGCCAGTACAATATGTGATGACTTTTTTGTTCTTAAATATTTTCAACTCATCGAGCTTATCAGGCATATCTCGAAAGTTTTCAATATCGAGAGTCACCGCACCTTTAAACTTCCCTACATTGTGCTCATAATTGGAGCGCATATCTATGATGACAGTGTCATCATCCTGTCGCTTTAGAATTTCTCTGAATTCGGTTGGTTCTACGTATCCTCCCGTCTTCTTTTGTGGGTTGATGTTAGTCAGTCCTGAATGAACAATCTCTGGTTTAACTCGAACATGTAATTTGCTAAAGACATTGGTTTCTACTGTATCAACCTTAAATTCAGTATGCTCAAATCTTTTATCCTGTTTGATAAGCTTCATGTATTGCTCACAATCTTGTCTCATGCCAGAAACAGTGCCGTTAAGACCCTCTTCTGCAACTATGATTCTGCCTCGTAGGTTGAGTAACAAACAGTCTAGGTGGTGTTTTTCTCTGAATGCTTCAGGATCCTCAATCCTAGAATAGCAATAGTATAATAAAACTAAATATTCTTCTTTCATAGCTGATCCTTGTTTCAGCAAGGTGCCTTTGTATAAATATAAGATAAATGTACCGATCTAGGATACTTTAACGGCAGGATTGCCGAAGACAGTTGCACCAGCTGGCACATCTTGTATAACCACTGATCCAGCACCTATGCGGGCTTTTTTACCAATTTTAACACCAGAGACGATTGTCACTCCACTGCCGATGAAGGCATTATCCCCAATGGTAACCCGACTATTAATAATCGTGCCTGCACCAACCTGCACAAAATTTGTTATCTCCACTTCGTGGTCAATCGTGCAAGCAGAATTGAGAATGTTGTGATGACCTATTTTGACTCCAGCACCAATAAATACTTGCCCGTTGATGAAATTCCCATGTCCAATTTCAACACTCTCTGATAAAAAGGCGCTCTCATGAATCGCATTGACTGGCATGACCTTTCGGCTTTTAACCAGTCTTTCGACTTCTTTCTTTCGGACGTCGTTGTCGTCTGTTGCAACAAAAGCTTCGCATTTTTGGCCAATCAATTTGAGGAACCCGTGATCTTCCGGATCTCCTAAAACAGGAATACTTTCGATCTCTGTGTTATGAAGTGTTTTATTTTCTTCTAAGAAACCGTACACAACGATACCGTTACTTTTAAAAATAGAAAGGGCTGCTCGGGCAATTCCCGTGGCCCCAAAAATGATGACAGGTTTTTCCATGGTTACTTTCGTGGTCGGTAAAGGTAGCTATTACCTGACTCAATCAAATTTCTTCAATGGTAATAAGGCAAAGAGGAGAAATAGAAAAGGAGTGAAAATGGATTGGTAACGAACCAGGCTTCCAAAATTGGGGGTAGAGATAGCAAGAAAAGTGGCTAGCATCGATAAGCATAACAGACCAAAGAGCCATAGATCTAGACGCGGTAAGCTTTTTATTCTTACGATTGTCCAAATAGCGAGTAATAGGAAAGCTAGCTTTTCAAGTATAAATGGCAAATAGTGGAGTTGCCAAGTTTCTCCAGGAAACGGGCGGAACAAGCCACTAGCCCAAGCTTTAGGAGTGGATAAAAGTAATCCTATATAGGTGCTGTCTAGGTAATCAAGTTCAATACCTGGCTGGTCGTCAGCAGGTTGGAATGATTGATAGCTTTCGAATAACGTTAACGGTAAGCGACTTGGTCTCAGATACGGGTGTAAAAATTGAGCGGCTCCAAAACCTACTACAAGCATCAGAAAGATCGAAGCAAGTTGCTTTCCTCTAGATATAGAGGCAGTGGTCAGCAGGAGGTAACCAACACCGAATATGATCGCAATACCAAGCCCATAAAACCGTAGTTTATAGAGAAGGAATGCACAAAGTAATAAGAGCAGAGCAGAAGGCCATTTGACCTTTATATATGCTAAACAGAGTATGATGGAAATCGCCAGATAGAAGGCACTATTTGCTATCGCTTCTTTGAACAAGCCTCCTGTCCAAAAAAGACTCGTAGGTATTGTGAAAAAGGCTAGGTACAGTAACCATTTGTGTCCGTAATAACGATTAATTACCTGCATGGAAGACCAGATGGCGATAAAGCTGATGAGTGTCAGATACAAGGAAGTGATCCAGTACTGGTTACCAGTGAATAGGACGATGGGACTGATCATTTTCACAAAGAAAACAGACCGCCAATTCTGACTGAGATTAGAAATATCAGCTTGTACAAGTGCATTGAAGTAGGTCAAAGGATTGCTCCCATATTTGTTGTTAAAGGATACAGCTTCCTGAAAATGGATAATCGTATCTCCTTCAACTGCAATTGCCAGGTAATAATAGCCAACACCTATTGTAGCTGTTGCTTTTAATAAAAAAGCTAAATAATATGACCAACGGGGGTAAGCTCCCCTTCCAAAGAGGGAAAGCGTAAAAAGAATCAGACCAACGACTAACGCATGCAGCATATGCTATGAGGAGAGTATTGAAGCTCCAATATTACAACTTAAGCATTTCTTATGCTGACAATAGGAAGAATACAGTTCCAATAGACCCTGACTATGAAGTGCATTTTCTCGTGGAAATTCAAAAGAACTGTACTTCTTTGTAATCTTGTTCTGCTCTGCATCAGCTAACTCTAGCCATATCATTGCCCGGTCGAGATAATCAGGTCGTCCAAAGTACTTGCTGGCGGCGGCGAGGACAGGTGTAAATGCATTGATGGTAAGGTGTAGTTGAAATTGTGTGCCGATGCAGTTGAGTGAGGCCTGTTTTGATGTCTTATCAAAGTCATAATGCGATTGCCAGTAGTGAGGCACAGGTTGTCCCATTATTTTGCTGATTTCTTGGTATGACTCTGTCTGTGTTAGCAGTTCAAAGATTGAATTGTGTTTTTCAAGAAAGCTAGATAGCTGCGCGAGACGGATCGTAGGAAAATTGGAAGGACGCATCTTACTGAATTTCCACTGAATACGTGATATTGATGTGTCTAGGTTATGTTTATGTTGTATGAACCTATATATATCAATCAATTCATTGACCCATTTATCAGTGGAGTTGATAGGAAGCAGTCCTGCTTGACCATATAACATTGCTTGTAAAGTGCTGGAATCTTTGTGGTACTTGCGTACGAGCTTGAAAGGTGTTCGAGCAGCAAGCTCTGCAAAAGTTTGCTTGTTTACTTTCATTCCATAAGCGGCAAATAGGAGCCGATAACTTACCTCCTCCCAATCTTGATTACAGCTCTTGAGCATATTGAGGACATGGTCTGCCTTATGACTAAGTCTTTCTGTTCCGGCTTTTTCGACCATATTCAATCGGTCAATTGGCTTTGATTTATGCAGTAGTTGGTGACAAGGGATATCCGACAAATGTTGTTCACTCAGCAGTTGATATTTCTTGAGTAGCTCTGGATTGACTAGGTGTTTTAATGCTAGTGTAGGAATGGATTTTCCATCTTGGTAGTAAATGGTTTTATCTGCCTCCCAGACCACATGTAAAACCACATTTTCATAGGCTTTGTCTACTTGGTGTTTGTGCCTGAGCCAATCGGAGGATTTGATATGTATTTCAACGGAACCGGACCATCGAACTTTATCAATCAGAATACTTGATTCTGAAAAATCAGGACCAGCATCATGGTTGTGGTAACCTGGAAAGACAATGTTTATAGAGTTGCCGTCTGTTGTTTGAAGATCTGTTTGCTGAAAAGATCTTGTTTTCCAGATATAGTGCAGTAGTTTTTCCTGCATAATACTATCTTAGATTTATGAAGCCGTTTTATCTAATATAGTAAATTATTTGATGATGAACAGAGGATCTTGGTGTAAAATTCAGCGTTAGATTAATCAAGTGATATATTTCTACCTTCAATTTAATCAACACTAGCACTTAGTTGAGATGGCAAGAATGAAGTCTTATTACCTGAGTGTAGTTGCTATCAAAAGCCGGAATACTTAGCCCTTACCATGGGTGGTACTTGCTAATTGCAGCCGCCATCTGCTGCTGCAATTGTCTAGCTGCTTCACCTGCCGCCACAGCAAAATCC
>JBLHTU010000190.1:0-5827 GCA_047627515.1 Cyclobacteriaceae bacterium
GTTCTACAGAATAAGCCCTTCCACTTCCCTTAACGATGTACTGATTGCCAAACTGATTAATCAAACCACCAGGAGCATTCACGTTGCTTGCCTTCACCTTTTCTAATAGTTCTACAAGGCTCACATCATAGTATTTCAGTTTTTCAGGATGAGCAAGCACTTGATATTGCTTATAATCACCACCTATAACGATGACATTAGCAATACCTCCAATGGACTTAATTCTTGGCCTTATAGTCCAGTCAGACAAGGTTCTCAACTCCATAGCTGATAAACTATCTGAGGTAACCGCCAACAGCATAATTTCACCCATTATAGATGAGATAGGTGCCATGGTAGGCGTACCTACACCTTCAGGCAAGTTTTCCCTTACCACTGGGATTCGTTCACTCACAACTTGTCGAGCACGGTATATATCTGTCCCCCAGTCAAATTCTATCCAAACTATGGATATTCCTGCTGCAGATGACGAACGAATTCTTCGCACATTGGGAGAACCATTCATGGCCGTTTCCAATTGATAAGTCACCAGTTTCTCCACTTCTTCTGATTCCATTCCATGTGCTTCTGTCAAAATAGTGACAGTTGGTGCCGTGAGATCAGGAAACACATCCACATTCATGTTTCTGGCAATATATAAACCTGAAACACTAAGCAGCAAAGCTGCCAGTAAGACCATTAGTCGGTTTTGAAGCGATATTGATAATATTTTATTTAGCATAGTATCAATATTTAATGGTCATGGCCATGAGCAGGAACCGCACCTGACATAGAAGCCATTTTCACCTGATAAGCCCCCTTTGTTACCACGACTTCTCCCAGACTTAACCCTTTTAAAATCTCTACCTCACTACCATTTCGTTTGCCAATTATGATATCTCTTCGCTCAAAGCTTTCGCCACGCAATTGAACAATCACCGAGTAGTTTCCATAATCCTCTAATAAAGCTGTCTCGGGAATGACCATTGTTTTTATCGGAGAACCAAAGGCTAGTTGTATTTCAGTAAAGCTGCCTTCCGGCATTTCTACTCCTTCGTTGATCTGTGCAAAAATTGATAGTAGAGGATTATCGGCTTCCACCTCTTTGCCTACTGATAAAATTTTACCTCCATTTTTATTCAAACTTGACCAAACACCTGTCTTGGGTTGATACCAAATATCATGAAGACTTTTTAGGTTAGGTGCATAAGAAGGACTTATCTGTGCTTCTAACAAGCTGCTATTAAGGCTTGTTACTGTCACTAAAGGCGCTCCCTGATCCACGAAACCTCCATTTGAGACCTTAATGGATTTGATGTATCCGTCAAATGGAACAATGATTTGTTTGCCTCCTGAAGTATATCCTGCGCTAAGCGTTTCATAATTGGCTTTAGCAATCTGATAGTTGCGCTCAACCTGCTCAAACTTTGACTTAGCAACAATCTTGGAATCAAATAATTGCTTCTTTCGATCATAGTCTGACCTTACCTGATCTAACCCTGCCTTCGCTTTTTGAATTTCAGCACTCAAATTATTAGAAGTAAGCCCGGCACTGCTGACCGTCATAATTACCTGACCCTCTTTTACTGGAGTTCCTTCAGTAAGATTTTTCATTTTAAAATCTACCCTTCCACTAGATGTGGCCGCTAACGTCTGGTAATCTGATGGAGCTACCTTCCAAGCTCCTGAGGTATGGATGGTTTCATAGATTTCTTTTTCTAGAACAGTGGCAGTCTGAAACTCAATTTTCCAGGCTTGTTCTTTCAGAAATGAAATGGAGTTACCTTCTTCCTCACTACCTATTTTGCTTATCGCTTCTTCAATTGAAGAATATACCTGAATATCATTCAACACAATTCGTTCTGTAATTGCTGGCGTTTTTATATTGAAAATCAATTGATAAACTCCGGCTTCTTTCGGTTGCAACGAGGGCTTGAATATGCCTGGTGAAGAAGGTGCTTCAACTGAATGTCTAACCCCTTTTTCTCCCTTGACCAAGCTCACTGTCACACTACCTTCTCGGACAGGTTGATGTCCATCCAGTACAGTAAAATGTGCAGCAAATCGACTGGTATTGCCAACAACTAGTGCCGGATATTCTACAAACAATTCCGTTTTATCGGTCCAAATCGTAGTTACTACTGTGGGTATTTCTTCTCCATTAGTTACATGGCTGCCATCAGGCGCATGAGCGTGACCATCTTCTTCAGCTGGTTGACATGATCCAAAGATCACGACCATCAGCATGATGAGATATTCAATGTTTTTTAATGAATCTCTCATTGTTTCAAACCAAGTACCTTGTAGTTCCCTTTCGTCTTCAAAGTGACTATTACGTCTTTATCACTGTTGTTTTTCCAGTACCAACCATGAGAGCCTTCAAAAGGTACGGTCATGATGCCTTTCATATTGTTGGAGGTGGCTTCTGTGAAACTTTCAAAGTATTTAGTAGTCTCGTAATCCAATGGCTCTCCGTGAAAATCAAAATATAAAGGAGTCTCAGCAGTCCATTCATACGCTAGCTTCTCGTATTGTTTCAAATAGAATTTGTACTCAACTCCCTTTTTGGCAGGCACAGTTATGGTCACCTCATTTTCTTGTTGTTTAGTGATTACCATAAATTCGGTTTCTGTGGTTGAATCTGAAGCCTGAACTGTTGAGTCAGTTTCGCTTACTTTGAACTCCTCTTGTTCTTCATGATTTGCATCTTGATTGTGTGTATGTTCACCTTCTGCCGTTCCATGCTCATGGCCATTCTCACTTTTGGAGTCACATGCAGCTGAGAATAGTATAAGGAATGCGATAAGGATATTTGAAATTTTCATAATTAGTGTTTTTAATGTTTTATAATTGATGTTTTTGTAGATCAGCCTGAAGCTGATAAAGTTGATTTTCCATTTCAAGCATGGCATCATAGGCCTGTCGATAAAATTGTAACTCGATGTAGTATTCCATAAAGGAAATTTCACCGAGTTGGTAGGCCTGAAGCAATAATCCATCACTATTCAATCCGCTGAGGGTGCTTTGATAGTCGTTGAATGTAGCTAGCAAAATTTGATAGTCATTGAACTGCTTCTCAAATGAAGCGTATTGCTCCATTGTTCTTGAAACTGAATAAGACTCTTGAAATTCAAGATTGGATTGTGCAGCCTTGACCTTGTTCCTATTACTCCAAAGTGGAATAGACAGACCACCATAAACACCTGAGAAGCGCTCGCCCGATACACCTTGAGAGTTATACCCGGCAGTCAAATTCGGTAGCGCTTTGTTTTTGGATAATTTCAACTGTCGTGCAGCAATGTTTTCTTGCTGTTTAAGTCGAATAAGAGAAGGGTCGGTCGTGAGCTTGGTTTGCCATAGGCTCTCTTTACTTTCCAACTTCAATACATTTAAATAATGATCCTGATCAAATGCCAGTTCCTTTCCACCATTCAGGTTTTTCAGTAAGAGCAATAGATTACGCTGGTCACTTTCGATCTGTTGAACCTTGACTTGATCCTGCAGCCAAACGACCTTTGACTTATTCAATTCTAAAATACCTACCTGTTCTTTACTAAACAGTTCTTGTACTTGGTCAGAAACAGTTTTGGCTTGCTCAACCCTAAGCTGCTCGCTTGCCTGACGTTTGCTCAGGTAGATCATTTCCAGACAGTATTTTTGAGCTGTGAATAAAATTTCCTGCCTTTTCGTCTTATAGTCCAGCTCCAGTTGCACTTTTTGCTGATCGATCAAGCTACTTCTAGCTCCATAAACGGTAGGGAACTCTAAAGACTGGCTTATCTGAAATTCTGAATAATCATCCATGCTATGTTCTCCTAAAGGGAGATAATAAGCCCCTAATTGTGGGTCGGGTAGATTATTACCGGACTTCAACTCAAGTCCCTTGCTTTCGATATAGGACTGCATAGCTTGGAGCGCTTTGTTGTTTTGTTCAATTTCTGTTAAAACACCTTCTATACTGACAGATTGGGCGTGTAACCCAAATGATAGAACGCATCCGCATAGAGCAAACACTATATTTTTTAGCATGTAAAATGATTTTAGATTTAATCAATTAATATGAACGAATAGAACGTTCGTTGTTAATGGAATAAACATCCATTAGAGATGATTAACCTAAAGACGGGGGACCTCTTCGGGAAGAGGAATGTAAATAGATACTCTTACTAATGTCTGGAGGCGCATGACCTAATGCGTATTTCTTTTCATCCTCGTGCGATGAGACATGAGTCTGTAAAACAGGGATTGATCCTGGAGAAAAGCATTTAGTAGTTACCTTTTGCGTAACGATGTTTTTTACTGTTGGAAGTGTATTAACATCGATGCTATGCGAATGATTGCCTAATAAGAAGCCAAGAAAATCAAAGTCGTCACTCTGTTTCTCATCGTGATGATGGTCATTTTCATGGCCATGATGATGATCCTCAACTTTGATGATTGCATCTTCAAATCCATCATGCTCGTGATGCACATGAGGCAAAACCTGATGCAGCAGAAACATATTAAAAATGCTCAGGAAGAAAATTGCCGATATTTTACGTGTTGTAATCACTCCAAACAAAGGAAGAGAATTTAACGTCATAATCAAATTAATTCTGACTAAACAAGAATTCCGGCGTTACCCTTTGAGCCGATTTCTCGACAGTATATGGTACTTTGATGCGTTCTATAACGCTTAAATCAACCCATTATTCCACACACATTTAACATCCGCTCAAGTCATCGCAAATCCAAAGATGCTAAAAGAGCGTTTCAGTCGCAGCGGTGTGGCCGACTAGGCGAACCGCCCTTCCCTCCTAATCTGATAAAACGCTCTCTAAAACTATTAATCCCACGTATTCAATCCAAAGCTAAGTATCATAACTCGATGCCATTATATAACATACTTATGGATTTGCGGTCAGACGCTTAGCGGATGATTAATATAAAATCAGTTATCGCTACGCACTACGATAACGTCACAGATTTTATTGCGCGCAGCCCGGGGCGCGCAGCCCGGGGCACCCAGCCCGGGTTAAAGCAAATCCATATTAGAATATTGGTCCAAGCAAATCCATAGCCTACAAACGAATCAAAAGCCGTGCGCTCTGTTGATATAATTCTATTAAGCTGGCATCAAGGCCGGCGAATATTGATCTACAGTGTCTCTGTTGATTGATCTTTTAGATTCTGCTTCTAATCACGATGTTATATAATTAGCCGTTACTTTAAGGGTCCGACGTTTCGGTAGCCGATCGGCGCCGACGGCTAGTCATAATACCAGATCTATATACAGCTTGCCTGTTGTAGATCGCTAGGTATTATGGCGCCCGTTAGTAGGAGTTTTTTCATAGTTGTAGTTTATTACGTTTCTATCTTAACCTCAAACTGTTTCCAATGACACTAACAGAACTTAGACTCATGGCTAATGCAGCCAACATGGGACTCAATAAAATGCCAAAGAATGGGAAAAGCAATCCTGCAGCAATAGGCACCCCAATAATGTTATAGAAAAATGCAAAAAACAGATTCTGCTTAATGTTTCGCATGACATCTGTGCTAAGCTTTCTTGCTCGGACAATACCATCCAACTCCCCTTTAACCAGTGTAAGACTTGCGCTTTCAATTGCAACATCGGTTCCTGTTCCCATGGCAATACCCACATTCGCTTGTGCCAGAGCAGGAGCATCATTGATACCATCACCAGCCATAGCTACGATTTTACCTTCCGCTTGTAGCGCCTTCACTTTTTCGTATTTATTTTCTGGCAGTAAATCAGCTTCGTATCCATCCAAAGCCAATTTATCCGCTACCGCTTTGGCTGTGTTTTTATTATCGCCTGTAAGCATGATGACTTCCAATCCTTGGT
>JBLHTU010000191.1:0-5785 GCA_047627515.1 Cyclobacteriaceae bacterium
GAACTTCAGAAACTCCTATGGGACAAAAAGAAAATGCAACCAAGATCTGTTGGGAATAAATATTTGCGTCATTCTACGCATATTTATAATAGCATTAATGAAATAGATATCGCCCTTTCTGTCATAGCTGAGGCTTAGTGTCTATTTTTCGATCTCCACGCTTCGATGGTAACCGCCTGCCAGATCGTTGAAGGGCAGCTCTATAGCTATACCATGCTCATTAGCTCGAGCTGAAATCTGCTTTGGGTCCACATCAAATGGAAGCATAATGCTATACACCAACAATGGTATCTTTTGCTGAGACAGAGTGTCTTGCTGAAAAACAAGAAGCATCATGTCAACAATCTCTATTACTAAATACTCAACCGGGACACTGGCAACAGAAACCGTCAATTGATAGCAGTCGCCCTTTTTTAAGAAGTTATGCTTTGCCATCACTCTCCCTCCTCCAGTGGCGGACTGGTATCGAGCCATCTCAGCAAGCTCCTTGGTAAGGTTGTTCTTTCGCATTGTTTTCATACTAACGTAAGAACAATCTATATGCCGCTTCGAACTTTACGTCAATTTGACAGGCCCTGCTTGTAATGAGATGGCTTTCACTGTCAAGCTGACAGTGAGTTAAGGGGGTAGACCTGCTGTGCTAACTAGATCTCACAGTTCATCCGTAAAAATCAACAGTCCGTCAGCAACCCGCATCTTGACTCTCTGTCCTTACGTTAAGTTTGGAGTCTAAATATTGTACAAGGCAATGTTTATTCCGCAGACATCATTGTATATATCTCACATGAATCTGTAATCACATGAAAAAGACATTATTAATTATCCTAGGTGTATTTGTCGCCGCTAGCACGTTTGCTCAGAGAAATCCTCAAACTCTACTCGGAGATGGTGTAGAGTTTACGTCTGGCTTTGGTGGCTTTATGACTCAGTTTGCCCCAATAAAAGGAGACCTTTCTGCTATGTCAGGAGGGGGAGGAGCCCTGCTTCTCAATAATACTTTCTACTTCGGGGGCTATGGGATGGGTCTTGCTGATGATATCACTGTGACAGATGGAACGGCCGATTTTGATGTGTCATTCGGGCACGGAGGTTTAATGATGGGTTTTATCATTATGCCTTCAAAAGTCGCTCACTTAGGAATCAGCACGAAAGTCGGCTGGGGAGACATCAGCTTCAGTCAATTTGCTACAAATGGTACCGGCTTTACAGGATCGCCTTTTTCGGATAACGTGTTTATTGTAAGTCCACAGGCGGAAATTGAGGTAAATATGACCAGCTGGTTCAAGGTGAATGCAAGTGTCGGTTATCAACTGGCCAATGGCGTCGATAACGCTTTTTACACTGATAATGATTTTAATGGAACAACGATTGGGTTTTCATTCCTATTCGGCTGGTTCAGATGACAACTAATAACAACTGGCTCGCTTACAAGTCCATTGAACAAATGATCACAACTTTGGGAGCCCCATTAATAACTTAACGCTACAGTATTATGAAACAGGAAAACCGAAGAGCTTTTGTAGGATTGTTTTTAATCCTAGTTGGGATCGTCTTCTTACTCAACAATTTTGACCTTATTCCACGGCTACCGTGGTGGGTATATCAGTACACATGGCAGATAGTCTTCATGGGCGCCGGTGTCTTTCTTTTTATCAGTGGAAACCGAAGTGGAGGCTTTATCTTTTTGGGTATTGGTACCTTCTTTCTTCTCAAGGAGCACTTCTACCTCGACATGAGAGACTTCTGGCCTGTCATTTTGATCATCGTCGGTTTGTCTTTTGTCTTTCGACACAAGCGGTTGACCAGCAATCGAGAAATCAACGACAACTATTTTGAAGCCATGAATATTTTCGGAGGAGGCAATCAAATTGTCAGTAGTCCTTCTTTGCAAGGAGGCAGGATTACCAGCATATTTGGTGGTTCAGAAGTTGACCTGAGACAATCTAAAGCCGAGTCGGGAGCGATCATCGAAGTCACAACAATCTTCGGCGGGTCAGATATCACCGTTCCTCCAGACTGGAAAATAAAAAATCAAGTAACTGCGATTTTAGGCGGTTTTGAGGATAAACGTACCAATATTTCTCATGACGATGACGCACCCGTCATCGTTATTAAAGGACTCACACTATTTGGGGGTGGCGAAATAAAATCTTAATCAACAGCAAAAAATTAAAAAAGAGAGGCTTCTATAGAGGCCTCTTTCTTTTTACTTCCTCTTTGTCAATTACTCAAAAAGCAAGTCGCTGACCGGGTCTCCCAACAATACCTCTGTGAAAACAAACAAGTGCTTATCCTCCTCGGTGTTGATGACAATTTGCATAGGAATCGCAAACGGGCCAAAAGTCCGATATCTCTCGACTGTTCTTGTCAGCACTGTTTCACTATTTAGATTAATGACGTTTGTTTTATAAAGAAGCAGATCTTTTTTCTTGAGGAAGAAATCAAACGAATAAGGCGCTCCCTCATAACGGAACCAGTAGCAATAAAACTCATCGACTTTCACCTCTCCCTTAGCTATCAAGTTATGCTTGAACGGTTCCAAAGGTGAGCCAAAAGACCATAATTGACCGAGCACTAGACCCGAGATGGGTGTTGAAGGCTCTGTTTGACCATTTGTCCAGGGTGCTTGGATTTTGGTTTGTACACCATCGGTCCACCATTTCATCGGCAATTTTCTATCTAGTATTGCAATCCCTTTGTCACGCTTGACCTGATAGCTTACAAAAAAATCTCCCTCACCACTGTGCCATTCCCCTTTCCCTGTTACCGTTTTTATACCCTTCCATTCATGCTGCAAGTGAGCCTCAAAATGCTTCCGAAGATGTGGTTCACTGAGTTCTGAAGACCCGATTGTCGCATTTTGAAATAACACCCATAAGAAGATCAATGCTGTCATGCTGCAAATATGTTATGATTTATCTCAACTTGTCCAAGCAATAACTCCCGATGACCTTATCTTAGTTTAAGATATATGGGGCATATCAGGTTTATCATTCATTATGCTTGAATTCATCAACGTTATAAAACGGCTAAGAATTGCAGGTGCTTTGTTTATAAGCATCATGGTATCTGGAACTGTGGGATATAAAATCCTTGGAAATGCTGGTACCACTTGGGTAGACGCTCTTTATATGACAGGTATTACGGTTTCGACATTAGGATATCATGAGGTGGTTTCCTTGGACCTACATCCCTATGGCAGGGTCTTTACTTTGGCGTTGGTCTTCTCAGGCTTTGCCGTATTGACCTACTTTTTTTCTAATCTGGTCGCGCTATTTATTGAGGGCGATATCAGAAGAACTTTTATTGAAAAACGTATGATACGAAAAATAGAGAAAATGGAGTCTCATTATATCATTTGTGGCTTTGGTAGGGTAGGTAGAAATATCGCAGAGGAGCTTACTCATACCGATCATGAATTTGTCATTGCCGACGCTGACGTGGATGTCTTCGAAAAACATGCTGCTGATAAAAGTAATCCTCCGTTTCTTGTCGGTGATTGTACCGATGATGGTTTTTTAATGCGCCTGGGCTTAGACCGTGCACGAGGGTTATTCGTTGTAGCAGGAAACGACAACACCAACCTTGTCATTTGCCTCTCCGCAAGACAGCTGAACCCGCAAGTTAAAATTGTCGCGAGAACTAAGGATGTGCTTCATGTCAATAAAATGCAACGTGCCGGTGCAGACAGGGTAATATCTCCCAATTACATTGGTGGTATCCGAATGGCTGCAGAAATGCTGCGTCCTGCCGCTGTCAGCCTTATAGACGAACTAATGAGGTCTGATTTTGACCAGCAACTTGAGGAATGCATCGTCCCTCAAAGTCTCGACGGAAAACCAATTAGTGAATTTCCCATAGAGGGATTAGATCACACGACGATCCTTGCCATGCGAGAGCAGGGCGTATGGCGTTACGGCCCTCCAAAAAGTCGAAAGATGAGTGCTGGCGAACACCTCGTCCTGATTACTACCCCTTCAGATCGACAAAAGCTTGAATCCCGCCTGTAGATATGCTTAGCTATCTAATCGACGTTAAAAAGATATTTCAAAGGAATCGAAAACACCTAAAGGAACAGCTTCCAACACCTTGATATTAGACAGTGTTCTTCCGCCACGATCACCAGAAAGACGAATGTTTCCATAGGTTTGATAATCTAACCAGGGCATCACAAACCCACGATCTTGGTCTATCCCTTCTCGATAATAGGCCCATTGATTTACTAAACTGTCTGCTTTCGATACCCAAATCTCGTAGGCATTTTCGGGTGTAACTCCTACTTTCTCAAAAGTCAGTCTAAGTTTATTGGCAACAATACCTGTTGCAGTAGTATCCTCACCAAGGAAGGATAACGTGACTCCGGAGTCTTTTAGCTTGAAAGGCATAACCAACCAGTATGAATCATTGATCCACATCCTTCGCCCTCTTTCTAGATAGAACGACAGGCTATCGGTATCACTGAACTCTTGTCCATCTTTCCAAACTCGGCCGGTCAGTGAATCACTACTAAAATCAACTATGATATCTAGATCGCTTCTCAGACTTTTTACTCTTACAACATCTGATGCCTTGTCCCAAATCAAACTTCTTGAACCAAAGAAATCCCATCGGATGAAATTCGCAGCATCCCAATTAGCTCTTCCCCCCATTGCTACCATTACTTCATCAGCAATAGTAATCGCCTGCTCATCTGATGCTTCTATGTTAAATCCCTCTGCGGCTGAATTAGTCGGCGCTGGTTCTGACTGCTTTGGGCTTTGGCAGGCTGTAAAGCATAGGTAGCCCAGAGTAATTGTAAAGTGTAAATATTTCATCTCCTTGCAAGTTAGGTCTTCTTCTTGCCTAACACAAAGCCCAACTTGAGCCGGAGGTTTGCTGAAAAGGGGTCCAACACTGGCCATTCAGTTATTGAGTTGCCAGGTTCAGACCAGGTATAGCCTTCTGGGTACTTGACATTTACAAATGATCTACCAAAACCTATGCTTGTAGAAAACAGGATTCGGTCAGATGAGAAAAAGCGCTGATAACCGAATCTAAGGTGAGTTCCCACAGAGCTTCTTGAGAATTTTCCGTTTTCAATCTGTGTGAAATTCCCGCGATCTCTTTGAAATTGGCCGGTGTATTGATCCAGCTGATACGCTACATCGACACCAAAAAAGTATCGGGCTCTTTTAACGTGATTGTAGTCAAGGTACAATCTGGCCTCTGTTCTGCCTTTGAAACCTAAGTATTGATCAAAATCAACACCTTCATATGCTTCAGGCAAAATAACAGGGCCAAACTCCTGATGTATAGACAGGTCTTTGTTTAATTGATATTCATAGGCAACCAAAATTGCGGGATAATTATCTTGGAAGTTGAGCAAGTCAAACCAAAGAATATGCTTGGGCACTCGGATCTCTGTTGTATCGGCAGATTTAGCGCTGGCGCCTGTCACAAAGAGAAACAGTATCAACATTAACTTTTTCATAGAGAAAACGGAAGGATGCTAAGTATTTCTAAACTGTCAGAAGCGCAGCTGTATTGATACACACCATCGTTTCCCGTCACGATGACTAGATCATCCTTGACGATCACATCATTTGCATGATATTGACCGTACGTTCTTTCATAAAGTGGTTGCCCAGGATCTGTAATATCAAATTGGACAATCCCTGCCGGGCCATCACATACAAATAGCTTATTATTACATCCTAGGCCCAAACCGCGTGGGTTTGACATTGGGATAGAGTTCATTTGTCTTGGGTTGCTCAAGTCGGACACATCTACTACTTCCAAAATATTT
>JBLHTU010000192.1:0-5652 GCA_047627515.1 Cyclobacteriaceae bacterium
TACACAAAAGCGCCTAGCACATCAATTAATTTCCTGATCTGCTTGATAACTTTCTGTACTTTTTCTTCTGTAGTAGTCAGTACGATTGTAAACCTACTTACGCCTTTCACTTCCGACGTAGAGACATTCAAAGAAGAAATATTCAACTTTCGCCTTGTGAATATAATCGTGATATGGTTCAGCAGTCCTGATTTATCTTCTGTCAAAACCGAGAGTGTATATTCTTTTTCAGTTTTATCGGTGCGATCCTCACTGTATAATTTATCTGGCATCTTACTTGAGTCTAATGTTTGAAACTGACTCTCCACTAGGGACCATAGGAAAGACATTTCCTTCTTGCTCCACGACAACCTCCAGCAAATGTGGCCCATCACTATTGAGCCATTGTCCGATTTTATCCTCTAGTTCCTCGCGCTGATCTACCCACGTCGATGGTATACCGTAGCCCTCAGATATCTTTTGGAAATCCGGATTATTCAGCTCTGTAAAAGAGTATCTCTTATCAAAGAACAATTGCTGCCATTGTCTAACCATACCAAGGAAGTTATTATTCAGGATTAAGATCTTAACAGGAAGATCATTTTGTCGAATCGTCCCCAATTCCTGTATGGTCATCTGAAATCCTCCATCACCTATCACAGCAATTACTTGTCTGTCTGGCTGTCCAACTTGCGCGCCCATAGCAGCAGGCAAGCAGAACCCCATTGTTCCCAGCCCTCCCGATGTTACGTTGCTGAGTTTATCTGTAAACTGGTAGTATCTACTAGTTACCATCTGATGTTGTCCTACATCTGTCACTACTATTGCTTTGCCAGCCGTCTTTTCCGAAATGATTCGGATGACTTCTGCCATTTTTATCTCGCCAGATTCCGGATACAACTCGGGATGCGACACCTGCGATTCCTCTTCGAGGTCAAGTAGTTTAAATTTAGCCAACCAATCTTCATGACTATTAGATGCTACCTTTTCATTCAGCGCTAGTAATGCAAGTTTGGCATCTGCATTAATGGCTACGGCTGTTTTTACGTTTTTATCTATCTCTGAAGGGTCGATTTCTATATGAATTACTTTGGCTTGCTTCGCGTATCGTTCCAAGTCACCAGTAACTCGATCATCGAATCGCATTCCAATAGCAATCAAAACATCACACTCATTGGTGAGGACATTGGGCGCGTAATTTCCATGCATGCCTAAGTAACCCACGTATAGAGGATGCTTCGTAGAGACAGCAGATAGTCCCATCAAAGTAGCCGCCATTGGGATACCCGCTTTTTCGGCAAATTGCGCTAGTTCCTTTTCAGCTCCAGACAAGGTAACTCCTTGTCCAACCAAGATAAAAGGCTTTTTCGCACTATTGATGATTTGAACTGCAGCATCTATACAAGATGCGTCTAGTTTGGGATAAGGCTGGTAGCTACGGATTTTAGTGCACCTCTCATACTGATAGTCAAACTGCTCAACCTGAGCGTTTTTAGTTACATCAATCAGGACTGGTCCAGGTCTTCCGGAGTTGGCTATGTAAAATGCGCGAGCGATTGCGTAAGGAATTTCTTCTGCGCGAGTAACCTGATAGTTCCACTTAGTAATAGGCATGCTTATGCCTACCACATCTGTTTCTTGGAACGCATCTGATCCAAGCAAATGACTTGGAACTTGTCCAGTAATACATACCACAGGCGTACTGTCGATTTGTGCATCTGCAATACCCGTAATCAAATTAGTAGCTCCTGGCCCTGAAGTTGCAAAGCAGACACCCGTTTTCCCAGTTACTCTTGCAAACCCTTGCGCAGCATGAACGGCACCTTGCTCATGACGAGACAGAATATGATGAAGTTTATCACTGTATTGATATAACTCATCGTAGATCGGCATGATCGCCCCTCCCGGATATCCAAATATATATTTCACCTCTTCTTCAAGTAGGCTCAGTAGTAGAGCTTGCGCCCCAGATACTTTCATTGCACGCTCCTTTTTTGATGTCTGCACAGGTAATATTGACGTATTCATATGCCTATTGATCTGTCACGCATCCTTCTGATGCACTTGATACCGAATTAATATACTTACGTAAAATTCCTTTGTCAGCTTTGTATGCTGGCTGAATCCACTGGTCATAACGTTCCTGCATTTCCTCATCACTGAGCTTTACAGACAAAATATTATTAACCGCGTCTATTGTAATGATATCACCGTCTTGAATCAGTCCTATCGGACCCCCTTCTTGTGCCTCAGGGGTGATATGGCCAACTACAAATCCATGGGAACCACCTGAGAACCTACCATCTGTAATCAAAGCCACGTCCTTCCCGAGACCTGCACCCATCACTGCACTGGTTGGTTTCAACATTTCCGGCATACCAGGAGCCCCTTTGGGTCCGGAGTATCTAATGACAATGACCTCCCCTTTCTGCACTTCTGACCCGATCCCTGCTATGGCATCAAATTCATCATCATATACTCTTGCAGGTCCTTCAAAGAACTCTCCTTCTTTCCCTGTAATTTTCGCGACAGCTCCTTCTGGCGAAAGATTTCCAAAGAGTATTTGTAAATGACCTGATTGCTTGATCGGCTGATCAAAAGGAGTGATAATATCTTGTCCTTGCGTTAGCCCTGGTGCTTCGGCAAGATTTTCTGCCAACGTTTTACCTGTAACCGTCATGCACTCACCATGTAGATAGCCTTTATCCAACAAGGCTTTCAAAACAGCCGGTACGCCACCGATCTTGTGCAAATCTTCTATTAAATATTTTCCACTAGGCTTTAAGTCTGCTATGAATGGAGTGCGGTCAGAAATCACCTGAAAATCATGGATGGTCAAGGGTACATCTACTGATTTGGCCATCGCGATCATATGTAAGACGGCATTTGTGGAGCCTCCTAACGCCATAATCACGGTCAACGCATTTTCGAACGCTTCTCGCGTCATGATATCACGAGGCTTTATATCTTTTTCCAGCAAAACTCGCATAGCCGCTCCAGCGCGGACCGCTTCGGCTTGCTTCGCCTCATCCATGGCAGGCGTAGAAGAACTCGAAGGCAAGCTCATACCCATGGCTTCTATAGCGGCACTCATCGTATTGGCCGTATACATACCTCCGCAAGCGCCTGCGCCTGGAATTGCGTTTTTAATTATACCCTTATAGTCCTCATCGCTTATATTTCCAGCAAGCTTAGAGCCATATGCTTCGAAGGCCGATACAATATTCAAATCTTCTCCCTTCCATTTTCCAGGTTTCACTGTACCTCCGTACACCATCAATCCTGGTCTATTTAGTCTACCTAGAGCCATCAATGATCCTGGCATATTTTTATCACAGCCAGCAACAGCGACTACGCCATCGTAAAACTGGCCTTGCACTACGGTCTCAATAGAATCAGCAATTATATCTCTTGAAATCAAAGAGTACCTCATCCCAGTGGTACCATTAGAAATACCATCACTTACACCTATGGTATGAAATATCAAACCGACCATATCGGCCTCTTTCACTCCTTTTTTGACTTGATGAGCCAGTATGTTGAGGTGCATATTACAAGGATTCCCTTCGAATCCCATGCTCACAATACCAATCTGCGGCTTGTCCAACTCCTCCTCAGTCATCCCGATTGCATACAGCATAGCTTGTGATGCGGGTTGAGAAGGATCCTGAGTAATTATCCTACTGTATTTATTAAGTTTATTTGACATAAAGTGTGTGACTATACGATTGTGAGATCCATGTACTCATTATTTACCACCATTTGGCGATACATCATATATAGGCTGTGACCATGTGAATCTTCCCATTGCTTCTTGACTGCTTCACCATTGATGCTGCGAATAGGAGTTACTTCTGTGGCTGTTCCCGTAAAAAAAGCTGAATCAGCACCATAAATCTCTTCCAGTTCAATATCCTTTTCAACCACTTCTACTCCCCACTTTCTTGCGAGAGCCATGATCGTTTTTCTAGTTATTCCTGGTAATGCGTGACTGGTAGTAGGTGTATAGATGGTATCTCCTTTTTCATAGAAAAAGTTCGCTGCTGGACCTTCTGCCACAAATCCATTAGAGTCGAGCATAAGTGCCTCATGGTAGCCTAGTTTCTTTGCCTGGCTAGAAGCCAGTATTGAGTTAGTATAATTGCCAATAATCTTAGCATTGACAGGTGTATGCTGCTGACCCAGTTTGACATACTGAGAAACCATCACATCAATGGGCTCATAACCGAGATATTTCTTCCATTTCCAAGCACCCATGAAAAAATGAACTGTACTGTCTGTATTTAGCTCCATGTTTGGACCTAAGAATACTAACGGCCTAATGTACGCCGTATACAACTTGTTCTTGTTTAATAAATCGTAGGCAAAACCAACAAGTTCTTCGCTTGAATAAGGTATCTCAATGTGCAGATTTTCAGCAGACTTTATGAGTCGGTCAAAATGCTCTTTCGCTTTGAAAATATTACAACTTTCTCCATTCTTATAACTTCGAAGGCCGTCAAAGACACCATAACCATAATGCAATGTCTGATTAAAAAGCGATGTATTTGCTTCTTTGGCCAAGACCCAGTTTCCATCTAGGAAAACATAGCTATCGGGCGTGTAGTACATTCAACTTTTTTTTTTGGTTAAAAAAAAACGCCATCCTTTACAGGATGGCGTTCGTTAGATATTTTCATTTACTCACACCATCCTTATGCCACCGAAGTGACAATAATAATTAGGATTATGTTGAGTAGTCTATTCATTCTTTTGAATTATTAGTCAAATTTAAAATATTATATCCTAATAAAACAATAGTAAAGAATATTAATTACCTCATATACTCACTTATAAAGAGATAATTGCGAATTCATCAAAATTTTGAGCTTATTCCATATCGACTTTACGATATTTTCAAAAAAGTACTCGCTGCGATATAAATATTAAACCCTGACAAGCTAATCGCTTCGCCAGGGTTTATCTATTTAGACCAAACTAACCACCTAGGGTCAATCCGTAGTATTCAACACAAATCTTATAGGTACTGTCATCAAGACTCTGACGGGTCTACCTCTCTGTTTTCCAGGCTCCCAAGCGGGCGCGGCTCTTAACACCTTGACTGCTTCTTCATCACATCCTGCTCCAATACCTCTAATCACTTTCACATCAGTGATAACTCCGTTCTTTTCTACAACAAACTGACAAAATACGATACCTTGGACATTAAGCCTGCGAGCCATAGATGGATACTCTATATTCTCACCGACAAAAGAATAAAAGGCGGCCATTCCTCCGGTTGGTGCTGGCCAATTTTCTACGATTGTAAACACCTCTTCTACCACCTCTTCTTCTGGTTCCATGGTAAAGTCGATATTATGATCAGCTATTTGTGTCTCCTCGATCATCTCCACATCCAAACTGATTTCAACCTCTTCTATGAGCACATCATCTTGAACTTCTACAATAGTCAGTATCTGATTTTGTGCAGGTGGCGGGGGTGGCGGGGGTTGCACACTCACTGGTACTTCCAACATATCTTCAAACTCGGCATTGAGGCTACCGAGGTCTACTAACTCTGCTCTGTCATACGTCTTCCAGTTCATAATCACGGTAACAAAAAGTAAACTGAGCGTTAATCCAACAAAGAAAAAGAGTTTGGTAAGTGATTGATTCTCATCATATCTCGTGTTT
>JBLHTU010000193.1:0-5639 GCA_047627515.1 Cyclobacteriaceae bacterium
AGCTAGTGGTGGAGGACGCCACCGCTCAGATGGAGCCCATTGGCTGGCTTAACGCAATATCCGGTACGGGTATTTATGCCGCTAAAAAATCAGAAGTAATTAGGCCAAGTTTACTTACTATAAATAAAGCCGCCAATGTTTCTCGTCAGATTTACGCCAGTGTGCCAGGTCTCAATATCTGGGAAAGTGATGGTGCTGGCGTTCAGTTAGGCATAGGAGGTAGAGGGCTGAATCCTAATAGAACGTCCAATTTCAACGTTCGACAAAATGGATACGATATCTCGGCAGATGCACTCGGCTATCCCGAGAGCTACTATACACCACCAATTCAGGCGATCGAAAAAATTGAATTAGTTCGTGGCGCGGCTTCGCTGCAGTACGGAACACAGTTTGGTGGCATGCTTAATTTTGTTTTTAAGGAAGGACCCAAAGACAAGCCTATAGAAGTAGAGTCTACACAGACCATTGGTTCATTTGGTCTATTCAACTCATTCAATAGCGTCGGGGGTACCGTAGGAAAGGTTAGTTATTACGGGTTTTATCAGTACAAACGATCTGACGGCTGGCGACCAAATTCTGACCTCGATCTACATACGGGCTACTTATCCTTGAAGTATAACTTCAGTCCCTTGGCTTCTCTCAAAATCGAGCATACATCTATGTCCTATCTGGCTCAGCAGCCAGGAGGGATGACTGATAATCAGTTTGAGCAGAATCCGCGACAATCCAATCGGACACGAAACTGGTTTGACATTGATTGGAATATTTCTTCGTTGATCTATGACCATCGTTTTTCTCCCAGATGGAAGATAAATAACCGTACGTTTTATCTGAATGCTCATCGATATGCCGTGGGAAATTTGGGCCGAATAGATAGGCCGGATAATCTGACTGAGCGGAGAGATTTGTTGAAGGATGACTTTCATAATGTGGGCAACGAATTGAGAGTTTTACATCATTATCGGTTATTCGGCAAGAAATCTATCATGGTACTTGGCAATCGGCTGTACATGGGAAATACATGGAGAAGGCAGGGTCTGACAGATAGTTCGGATCAGCCTGTTTTCGATTTTGAAAGCGAAAATCCAGTCATCTCTTCAGACTTTGATCTGCCTAGCCGAAACATCTCCTTATTTATGGAAAACGTCGTGCATATCACAGATAAGATTAGCATTACGCCAGGCATTCGTTTTGAACATATTTTGACTGCCTCGGAGGGTTTTTATTTTGATCGCTTGACAGATCTAGCGGGTAATATCATCCGTGAGGAGCAGGTTTTTGAGACACAGGACAAGCGTCGGAACCTACAGCTCCTAGGGCTTGGCGTTAGCTATCAAGTGAAGGAGCAGGTAGAGTTGTATGCCAATTACTCACAAAATTTCCGCGCCATTAATTTCAATGATATACGAGTCGTCAATCCCTCCTTTCAGGTGGACCCAGGTATAAACGATGAAAGAGGTTTCAATGTTGATTTGGGCATAAGAGGGACATCAAAAGGGGGTGTCAAATATGATGGATCTTTGTTTTGGTTGTCCTATCAGGATCGGATCGGCGCCGTCTTACGCACCGAACCAGATCCACAATTCAATTTTCTGGTAGATCGGACGTATCGATTTCGAACAAATATTGCTGATGCAGGAATCTATGGTGTGGAATTTTATGCAGAACGCCCTATCCTCAAGAGCCTTTTCATGGGCAAGAATTCTTCACAGCTGAAAGTGTTTGTGAACTTTGCTTATATCAGCGCTAGGTACTTGAACTCAGATGAGAACGGCATCGCAGGGAATCGGGTAGAGATGGTGCCCCCTGTGAATCTTAAGACGGGTCTAAGCTTTCGGAACGGTAATTTCGGTTCTTCTCTCCTTTTCGGTTTTGTAGATGCACATTTCTCAGATGCAACGAATACGGATAGTTCTCCTCCGGTCCCGACCGCAGTAGAAGGGATTATTCCATCCTACCATTACCTTGATTTATCGTTTGACTACCAATTCAAATCATGGGTATTTGAGACGGGAAGCAACAACCTTACCAATCAGTTCTTTTTTACAAGAAGAGCTGCCGGGTATCCCGGTCCAGGAATATTACCCTCTGATGGTCGAAGTTTCTACTTCTCTGTCGGTTTCAAGCTTTAAAGTCAGGACGATTTTTTTGGACGTAATCCCAGAGCACTATCCCGCAACTTACAGACACATTGAGTGAATGTTTGGTGCCAAACTGAGGGATTTCTAGCACCGTTGTTGATTGTGAAATGACCTCATCTTTAACGCCGAAGACTTCATTACCAAAGACAAACGCGTACCGCTGATCCGTGTCAGGCTGGAAATCTAATAAGGATATGCTTTGATCTGCCTGCTCTATGCTAACAATGCTCCAACCCTCGAGCTTTAGGTTTGAAATCAAGGCGGAAGTGTTTTCAGCATGTTCCCAATCGACTGTATCGGTGGCACCTAGTGCTGTTTTGTGAATTTCTCTATGCGGAGGAGTAGCAGTGATGCCGCAGAGCCAGATTTTTGATACGCGGAAGGCGTCGCTGGTGCGAAAAAAGCTGCCTACATTATTCATACTACGAATATCATCTAAGATGATGCAAACATTTAATTTAACGGCGCTCTCGTAAGCCTCTGCCTCAATTCTACCCAGCTCTTCATTCTTTAACTTTCGCATGCGATCTGCTTTCTTTAATATTGCCTTTAGAAGCTTCAAAACTACCGCTTTAGCACCGAATGTCGAAATCAAAAAAGCCTGCAGAAACCCCGTTAATGAAGCAGTATAATGCGATCAAAGCCAAATACCCTGGTGCATTACTTTTGTTTAGAGTAGGGGATTTCTATGAGACTTTTAGTGATGATGCAATTACAGCTAGCAAGATCCTCGATATTGTGCTGACCAAGCGATCAAATGGAGCAGCTAACTCTGTCGAGCTGGCAGGATTTCCACATCATTCACTCGATACTTATTTACCTAAACTCGTACGAGCTGGCCAGCGAGTGGCGATATGTGACCAGTTGGAAGATCCAAAGACGGTAAAAGGTATCGTCAAGAGAGGTGTGACAGAGCTAGTAACGCCTGGCCTGTCGATGCATGACAATGTGCTCGACAAGGGTAAGAATAATTATCTAGCGTCTATTCATTTTGACAAGGATAGATTGGGTATTGCATTTCTGGATTTATCCACCGGCGAATTTATGGTTGCGGATGGAGATGAGGCATACATTGGCAAGCTTGTACAGGGACTTCAGCCCACAGAAATCATCTATAATAGACGCAGCAAAGACGAGTTCATTAGGCTTTTTGGTGATCAGCCCAATCAATACTTGCTGGATGATTGGATCTATACGCTTGATTTCGGCTACGAAAAACTCATCCGACACTTCAACACAACTAACCTCAAGGGCTTTGGGATTGAGGAGTTTAAGCCTGCTATCATCGCAGCGGGTGCCATCATGCACTACCTAGATGAAACGGAGCACAGAGATGTCAGTCATATCTCAGCCCTATCCAGAATCGAGGAAGATCGATACATGTGGTTGGACCGGTTTACTGTTCGAAATCTAGAGCTTCTTCAAGCTAACCAAGCTGACGGAGTGCCGTTAGTGGATGTATTAGATCACGTCTTGACGCCCATGGGCAGTCGGCTGCTACGCAGATGGATGGTCTTGCCGCTGAAGGACAAAGCGGAGATTGCAAGAAGGCTAGATGCAGTCGAGCAATTGTATGAAAATCAAGAACTTGCAGAAGAGCTGATGAAGCATCTGAAGCAGATCGGTGATTTGGAAAGGCTTGTATCTAAGGTAGCAACTGCACGGATCAACCCGCGTGAGCTTGTTCAATTAAAGAAGGGGCTTCAGCATATTGCCCCGATTAAAGAAATTCTTGCAGAGCAGAAGGGTTCTGCACTGCAGGTGCTCATTGATCAATTAGACAGTCATCTGCATTTTATTGAGTGGTTAGATAAGCAACTCACCGATGAACCTCCTATGGCATTGCATCAGGGCGGTGTCATCAAAGAGGGAGTTGATGAGCAGCTAGATGAGTACAGATCTCTTGCCTTTTCAGGCAAAGACCACCTACTAAAAATCCAACAGCGGGAAATCCAGAACACAGGGATTACCTCGCTTAAGATCGCTTACAACAAAGTCTTTGGCTATTACCTCGAGGTCACTAATTCGCATAAAGACAAGGTGCCAGAGGAGTGGATACGGAAGCAGACACTGGTCAATGCTGAGCGATATATTACTGAGGAATTAAAAACTTACGAGGAGAAAATCCTGAAAGCGGAAAGTCAGCTGCAAGTGATAGAATCACGCATCTATCAGGAACTGGTTGTCTTTGCAAGAGACTATGTGGAGTCTATCCAGCAAAATGCCCGAGCCATTGCGACAGTAGATTGTTTGGTAAATTTTGCTACTGTTGCTAGACAGAACAAATACATCAAACCAACGCTATCGGACGAGTCCATCATCGACATCAAGAAAGGACGCCACCCTGTGATTGAGCGCTTGATGTCAGCAGCAGAGGATTATGTACCCAACGATGTGTTCTTGGACAATGAAAGTCAGCAGATATTGATCATAACGGGTCCCAATATGTCTGGTAAATCAGCACTATTAAGACAGACGGCATTGATTTCTCTGATGGCACAGATGGGTAGTTTTGTCCCCGCGGGCTACGCCAAACTTGGCGTAGTAGACAAAATCTTTACACGTGTCGGTGCGTCAGATAACTTATCAAGAGGAGAGTCTACTTTCATGGTGGAGATGACGGAGACTGCGAGTATTCTCAACAACCTGTCAGATCGATCTCTGATTATCATGGATGAAATCGGTCGTGGAACTAGCACTTATGATGGCATTTCTATCGCTTGGTCAATTGTTGAACACTTACATAATCATAGCAAGTTCAGGCCTAAAACACTGTTTGCTACGCATTACCATGAGTTGAATCAGCTGAGTAACGAACTACCAAGGATCAAAAACTTTAATGTGTCTGTAAAGGAGCTTGCTGACAAGGTGATTTTCCTTCGAAAACTGGTGCCCGGTGGAAGTGAGCATAGTTTCGGGATTCATGTTGCACAGATGGCTGGGATGCCCAATGAGGTCATAATTAGAGCCAATGAATTATTGAAGCACCTAGAGAAGGATAAAGTGGGTGATAGAAACCAGGAATTGTTAGCGGATATTCCAACCAATAATTTTCAGTTGAACTTGTTTGAAGCCGATCCAAGGGTTGAGCAAATGATGGATCTATTGAGAGGGATTGATATCAATACAGTATCGCCAGTGGAGGCGTTGCTAAAATTGAATGAGCTCAAAGAGCTATTAAAAAAGAAGTAGCTAACTCGCTATCGAAGTTTTTTGGCGTAGAAAAATAGCTGCTGTTCACCTTTTTTACCTCTTTCACTCAATGTGTAGAAGCCTTTATTACCAGACCAGCAGATAGCCTCTCCTTGTGGTTCCCATTGGTAAGGAATTCGTTGAGGAGTTTCAGTTAGTATCCTTTCAGCAGCAGGAGCAGTAGATTTTCCCCAATAGAAGATAGATTGATAGTTTTTTATGAGAATTTCTCCATCTTGATTCATGTCAGCGGCTGTAAAGTTCCGAAGTGAAAGTGTTCCCATACGGGTGATCTCGTGACTCCCT
>JBLHTU010000194.1:0-5487 GCA_047627515.1 Cyclobacteriaceae bacterium
CTTCGGCTTCATTTTGACAGTCCTAGCGGGTTTGTATCCAGCATTTTTTTTGTCATCTTTTCAACCATTAGCCGCACTTAAAAACAGATTTTCTGCGCCGGGAGGCCGAGGGATACGAAGTGGACTGGTGGTCTTTCAGTTTACTATTTCCATTGTCATGATTATTTCCACCTTTGTGGTAGATCAGCAGATGGTTTTTATCCAAGATAAGGACATTGGATATGATAAGAATCAGATGATCGTGATCAGCGATTCATGGCTATTGGGGGACCAGCAGAAGTTATACAAAGATCAACTTTTGAATCATACGAGCGTAGTAGATGTAAGTCTCTCTCAATACTTACCCGCGGGTCCTACTTATACCAGTATGACTGGGATTCATCTTTCGCTAGCTCCGGGGGATTTTCGAAGGACGCCTGTTTACTATGTCGATGAGCACTATCTAGCTACTATGGGTATTGACTTGATTGCTGGTCGAAATTTTGACGCAGCTTATGGAGATGAATCATCACATATAATTGTCAATGAGACTTTTACTAAGCTATTTGGGCTAGGGGATGATGCTGTAGGTAAATCTGTAAAATCGTCGATCGATAATGAAGGTGGTAAGGTTGATCTTTTGATTGTTGGCGTGATCAAGGACTTTCACTTTAAGCCGCTACATCTAGTAATTGAGCCGCTGATTTTATTACCAGGATCGACTTCCGGCTTGATCGTCAAAGCAAATAGTCAAGACATGGACCAAGTACTTGTTGATATGGAAATACTATGGAATGACCTTGATGCAGATGAGCCCTTTCGCTACAGTTTGTTAGATGAGTCTTACAAAAAGGCCTACAGAAAAGAAGCGGGCGTAGGGACTTTACTTAGAGTTTTTGCAATACTCACCATCATAGTGGCCTGCCTAGGTTTACTAGGCTTGATGACATTCACAATCGAGCAGCGAGTGAAAGAAATAGGCATCAGAAAGGTACTTGGTTCTAGTGCGGGTGAGATTGTTGTGATGTTATGCTTTAGTTTTCTCAAGCTAGTGGGGATCGCAATGCTAATTGCATTTCCACTTGGGTACATAGCGTCAAATCGTTGGCTAAGTGATTTTGCCTATCGCATTGATATTCCTTTTTGGGTCTTTTTTGCAGCAGGTTTTTTTGCCGTATTCATTGCCTTTTTGACCATCGGCTTTCGGACCTATCAAGCAGCTAGACTTAATCCGATCGTCTCACTCCAAGACGAGTGAGCAATGCCAAAGTCTATAAATACGACGTCCTAAACTTGACGGAACAAATGTCCTATTGTTAACATACTACTTCGTCAGTAGTGCTTGCTTGTATTGTCCTTTAGGGCATTCATTAACTATAACAAAAGATGGTTTTTGATTTGTTTGACAACTAATATAGATACCGACCGTATATTAGTTTTACAAATCACATACTAATGGGTAAAACTGCATACTTAGGCGAATTCGAAGAGCTGATACTGACGATGGTGCTGATCTTAAAAGATGAGGCGTATGGCAATACAATTGTCAAAGCCATAAAGGAGCATCAGGATCGACAGGTTAATTTGAGTGCTGTCCATGTCACGCTTTATCGACTCGAGGAAAAGGGTTTCCTAGACTCTTATATGGGGGGTGCTACTAAAGAACGTGGCGGTCGTAAGAAGAGATTTTTCAAAATCACGAATGGTGGAGTTGCGCTTCTCAGAGAGATAAAGGATGCCAAGACCAAACTGTGGCAATTGACGACGCAACTGAATTTTAGTGTATGAATGAGCGGATTCCTAGGTTTCCGCGCTGGATTTTTCGCTTGTATTGCCGCCACTATCTACTAGAAAGTATCGAAGGGGACTTGGAGGAACAATTCGAGGAGGATATTAAGCAGTTTGGAGTATCAAAGGCAAAGAGACGATTTGCTTGGAATGTTATTCGGTTTTTTAGACCGGGTATTGTTAGACCATTATCAGGATCATACAAATTAAATCACTACGGTATGTTTAGAAATTATTTCAAAGTTGCTATTCGAAATATCCTCAAATACAAGATGTTTTCATTTATCAATGTATTCGGGTTGGCAATAGCCATGTCTGTTTGCATGCTCATTATTTTGATGTTGGCAGATCAGAAAAGCTATGATCAGTTTCATGAAAAAAAGGATCGCGTTTATCGAATTCTAGGCACTCCCGAAATTGGGGGCTCTTCCTATGCTACAGTCCCTCTTCCTGTATCAAAGACGCTTAAAGAGGAATACCCAATCGTGGAAGAAGCCATATTTCTTCGTGGAGGAGTGGGAGGAGATGGTACTTTTGAGGAAAAAATGGCTGATTTGCGTGGTTTCTTCGCCAGCGAATCGCTTTTTGATGTACTAGATTTTCCGCTAAGTAAGGGAGATAAAAAAACGGCGCTTTCAGAACCCCATTCAATGGTGATCACTGCGTCGAAAGCTTATCAACTGTTCAATACCGAT
Source organism: Cyclobacteriaceae bacterium (assembly GCA_047627515.1). Classification (GTDB taxonomy): domain Bacteria; phylum Bacteroidota; class Bacteroidia; order Cytophagales; family Cyclobacteriaceae; genus JAYPLE01. The sequence continues at coordinate 2,463 of JBLHTU010000194.1, forward strand.
AATCCGATCGGAAAATATATTCAGTTCAGTGATCGTGGACTCACCATCATGGACATGGATGGTGATAAGCCTCCAGTAGATTGGGGCACATTTAAGATCACTGGAATAATTGATGATGGTTCAGTTAGATCTCATTTAAAGTTTGATGCCCTCGTGTCAGCCTCGACGCTTCCTAGTTTGTACAATGACAAAATGTTGTCAGATCTCTCTCAAAAATGGGACGCTTCTTGGACTTCCTATTCCTACGTATTGCTAAAAGAGGGGGTAGATCAGTTGGCATTGGATGGAGCCTTGACAGATTTGTCTCAAAGAAGATTTGCTGAGGTGGAGGGGTCGGAAGACTATATTCTTGAAAGTCAATCTCTGACCAACATTACACCCGGTAAGCTCTTGAATAATGAGCCTTCATTTAGACTTCCCATTATTACATACTACATTCTCTCTCTGCTAGCCTTAGTTATTATGATCATGGCTTGCTTGAACTACACCAATTTATCTATTGCTCGATCACTTTCAAGGATGAAAGAAATTGGTGTACGTAAAGTAAACGGTGCAAGCCGCCATAGTTTGATCTCACAGTTCCTGACTGAGTCCGTTCTTACCGTGATGTTTGCGCTGGTATTTGCATTTGGCATGTTGTATTTTGCCAAAGAGGGGTTTATGAATCTCTGGGTAAACAAATACTTAAACTTTGATCTTCAAGCAACACCTCTTGTTGCTGTTATCTTTGTTGCTTTGGCCTTAGTCATTGGTATAATAGCTGGCATCTATCCTGCTCTTTTCCTATCAAAGAAACTGCCAGTTGATGCACTAAAAAATAGTGTGAAGGCAACTGGAAAATGGGGATTACACAAGTTGCTTAACGTTTCGCAATTTGTCGTTTCACTCCTTTTTATTGTGACCTCCATGGTCATCTACAGTCAATTCACATACTACACCACCTTTGAATATGGCTTTGATGCGGAGAACATTGTAAATATCCCATTGCAAAGTAATGATTACGAGATGATGCGAACTGAGCTTGAAACAGTGCCAGGAGTGGTGATGATTTCAGCATGCGAATACATTCCTGCCACTGGAACAACTAATGTGACCCGCTTGAATGACCCTACCAATGAAGATGAACCTATCAGACTCCTTCAGATGAAAGTAAATGAGAATTTTCTTTCAAATATTGACGTGAACATTATTGCCGGTCAAGGGCTTCCTTCTTCGGGGGAAACGAAGCGATTCATTGTGATTAATGAATCCGCATTGCCCAAATTAGGCTATAAAAACGCACAAGAAGCCATTGGAAAAATGTGGACGTCAAAGGAAAATGACCAAGAGAAACAAATCATCGGCGTAGTTGAAGATTTTAGAAATACCATGCTGATCAATGGAGATGAAATACGACCCACAGTACTTACGAATGACCCTACTGACTTCAACTATTTGAATGTTCGAATAACGGAAGGAGACCCTTCCAATACTTTGGCCGAATTGGAGAGTCGCTGGAAGAACATTGATTCCAAACATGAATTCAAGTACGCGTTTTTTTCTAATGATTTGGCTAATACCAATCTGTTCATTTTTGATATTGTTTCGATTATTAGTTACCTATCATTTCTTGCTATTCTAATAGCGTGTCTAGGTATGCTCGGAATGGCTACCTACACGACCGAACGACGGACCAAGGAAATAGGGATAAGAAAAGCCCTAGGAGCTGGCGAGTTACGAATCGTATTCATTTTGTCAAAAAGCTTCCTTCGGCTGCTTGCCATAGCGATTGTTATCGCTGCCCCTTTGAGTTATTTTGTCAATAGCCTTTGGTTAGACAATATTGCCAACCGGGTTGATTTTGGTATTTGGACTGTAATCGTAGGTTGTCTGATCATGTTAACGCTTGGTATCATTACCATTGGATCGCAGACGCTTATTGCTGCAAGGAAAAATCCAGTGGACTCTTTGAGATCGGAATAGAGTAAATCAATCTGGTTGTTCTGTGTGTAACTGATTAAAAGTAGCTGTAATCAGCTACTCCGATGTAAGCAAAGGGGCAGTAATCTTATCTGACCATCTGTAGTCCTGCAGATTGTTCTCCAAGATTCGTACGTTTCGCCAATGAATCTTTCGATCCGCTTGAGCGGAATCACTGATGCTGTGGACTTGCAGGGCGATGAAACCTGAACCTGTAACCCTATCGATTAGGTTGGCGGTGTTGATATGGTTGATCCAAGTTCTGAGTGTATCTCCAATAGCTTCGATGCGGTAAGCATTCCATTGACCGTTCTTGAAGGCTGGTTTTGCCTGAGGATTGTTATCCATATCATACAACCAGCCTCTTCTGGACTCATCATAAATACCACCACTCCATGCTCTGGGACTAGGGTCTATTTCACATTGGTAACCATGCACTGTTCCTTCACGGTAGTCAGGTAGGCTATTGCTTCTAAACTGCACGCCTGAGTTAATCGTCGAGTCTACAAGCACATCAAATGCTAGGATAAAATCGGAATAGTCTCTCTCAGTTGTCAAAAACGTATTAGGTGTCCCTAGTTGGGTAATGCCCGTTATCACACCATTGTCATTGTTATAAGTGGCTGTGCCATTGAGGATTTTCCAGCCGCTCAAACTAGCTGAATCAAAAAGCGATATCCATGGCTCAGCCACCATAATCTCCTTTGTTCTGGCAGCTTGCTTATCGTTGGGACTTGCGCAAGCGCTCACCAATAGAATGAGTACGCTACTGTATATTATATTTCTCATAAAGCTCAGTTTGAGTATACGTGTCATCGGCAGCTCTTGGTTGCTCTCTTAAGTGCTTGACTAGTGCCTCTGTCACGTTTCGTGGTGAAGTTGTAAATGCATTTCGGAGGTAATTAGCGATATGGGCAAGTGCGGCATCGTCCAGTGATGTATTGACTTTTTGTCCCGGCATAGCTGTAGCAAAATCATACGATAGACCCGCTACTTCAATAGGCCCTTCCAATCCATAGAGCATCAGGTCAATTAGTAATTGTGGATCTCCACTGACATACTCAGA
>JBLHTU010000195.1:0-5242 GCA_047627515.1 Cyclobacteriaceae bacterium
CGGGCCCTCTGTATGTTATATATAAGATAATAAGTACAATCAATCTTGCCAAAAAGCTACAGAAACAGTTCCCTGACAAGCATTTTGTGCCTGTTTACTGGATGGCGACAGAGGACCATGATTTTGAAGAAATCAGTAGCGTTAATATCAACGGTGAAAAACATACCTGGAAAACAGAACAAAAAGGCCCTGTGGGCCACTTTGCTCCGCAGTCAATCAACACCGTCCTTCAGCAACTCCCTCAAGGTCTTGATCTCTTTGAAAAAGCCTATCTAGACCAGTCAACGCTTGCAGAATCGGTCAGATATTATATGCATGAACTCTTTGGAGACCACGGGTTAGTTGTCGTCGACGCGGATCATGCTCGACTAAAGCAGTTATTTGCACCAATCATAAAGAGCGACATACTATCACACGATGCCCAACGGCTTGTCGAAGAAACCAATGGCAAACTGTCGCAAGTTGGCCTGCAAGCACAGGCTTTTGCACGTGAAATCAATTTCTTTTACCTCAATGGTTATCGCGAAAGGATTACAGAGAAAGAAGGCCGCTTCTCAGTCAACAATACTGACCTGACATTCTCCAAGGAAGAGTTATTGGCTCATGTAGATGAGCACCCTGAGAGGTTTAGCCCAAATGTCATCATGCGGCCGATGTATCAGGAAACTGTCTTACCAAATCTAGCTTATTTGGGTGGCCCTTCTGAGCTGATCTATTGGCTACAACTTAAGGCTACTTTTGAGCATCATAACGTTTTTTACCCCGTCCTTCTCCCTCGAAATTTTGGGATGATTATCAACAAGCACATTGGGGAAAAAATCACTAGGCTTAAGCTGCCTGCTGGAATGATCTTCAAAAATACGCACGATATTAAATCTTGGTACTTGCAAAATCATGTAGATGACGACTTCAGGTTAGATGCGCACCGCCCAGCAATGGACAAGCTTTTCAAGGCAATACAAGCCAAGGCCGTAGGTATTGATAAGTCACTAGAGGGTTTTATCGGAGCCGAACAGACCACTTGGAATAAGTCCGTCATACGAATGGAAAAGAAGTTTAAGAAAGCCCTGGAAAAAGAACATGAGATCTCAATGATGCAAATTGACGCTGTAAAAGAGGGGCTGTTTCCTAGAAACGGGTTACAGGAAAGACACGATAACTTCTTGACTTACTATCTCTTAAACCCAGACTTACTTTCAGCATTACTAGATAGTTTTGACCCGTTGGATTTTTCATTTTATCAGTTTTGGGAGGCTTAACGAAGCAGCTATTTAGAAAACAACTTTTACACTACAGGCAACTGCTGGCAGAAGACGTTTATCAGGTACGTAATGACCAACTCCTAGAGCGAATTGGTCTGCTAATCAGCACGCTAAACATCTCTCAATTACATCTATTTTTACGCATACGGAAAAATAAAGAACCTGATCTATATCCCGCGTTGTTACCCTACTTACCAGCAGATTACAAGCTGTTTGTCCCCGTTACCAACTTTGAAACGAAAGTGCTGACGCACCACCGCCTGCTTCCAGACACACAAATAAAAGAATCAGACCGAGGCATTCCTGAGCCAGTAAGAGTTGGAAATGTGAAACCGCCCCTCATAGATATTGCGGCTTTGGAAATGATCCTTATCCCTCTGCTGATATTTGATCATGCTGGTGAACGGTTGGGGTATGGTGGTGGATATTATGACCGCTTTTTGAGCGATGTTCCTTCGACGGTGCACAAAGTGGGCCTAAGTCTTTCAGGAGGAGTGGACGAACTTGTTGTCAGTGAACCGCATGACATAAAATTAGATTGGATCGTCACCCCATATGAAACCATTAAAACATGAAAGAAGAAGCATTTGACTTGCTGATCATCGGGGCTGGCCCCATTGGTCTTGCCTGCGGTATAGCAGCAGAAAGGGCTGGGTTGAGCCATGTGATTTTGGATAAAGGCTGTCTTGTAAACTCGATTTACAACTATCCGCAAAACATGTCTTTTTTCTCGACTTCTGACCGGCTGGAAATAGGCGGAGTCCCTTTTATCTCAAATAACCCAAAGCCCACGCGACCAGAAGCATTAGAGTATTATAGAAGAGTCACCTCCCACTGGAAACTTAATACGCGGTTGTATGAATCTGTCAATTCTGTGCAGTCTTCTGAAAAAGTAAAAACAGTGATCACTTCCAAGCAGGTATACCAAGCAAAACATATCATCCTCGCCACAGGATTTTATGATTTGCCCTATCTGCTGAACGTCCCGGGAGAAAACCTTCCAAAAGTAAAACACTACTACAGTGATCCGCACCCCTATTTCGGCATGAAAATCATTGTAGTGGGTGCCGCAAACTCTGCAGTAGATGTCGCTTTAGAAACCTATCGAAAAGGTGCGGCGGAAGTCACTATGGTCATTCGCGAAAAAGAGATAGGTCAAAGTGTGAAATATTGGGTCAGGCCTGATTTAGTCAATCGAATAGAAGAAGGAAGCATAAAATCGTACTTTGAATCTGCAATAACCAGCATTAGAACACAAGAAGTTGATATAGTTACTCCTGATGGCCCAAAGACATTATCAAACGACTTTGTACTGGCTATGACAGGTTATCAGCCGAACTTTGAGTTACTCTCAGCAATCGGTATTGAGATAGGAGCAGACGAGTTTCGAACGCCACGCTATCACTCGGAAACAATGGAATCTAACGTGGAAGGCGTCTACCTTGCTGGGGTGATCTGTGGCGGCTTAAAAACCAACAAATGGTTCATCGAAAACTCGCGGCAACATGCTGATACCATCATTCAGCATATTCTAGGTAAATAAGGCGAAGCTTTTTGTTAGTGATTTTTCTCTGTTTCTTTATTGTTTGAAATGATTGAATGAAGCCTTTTTTAAAAATTATAGCCGGAATTTTTCTTGCGTTGGTCCTCATTTCCAACGCTCTGTTCACTTGGGTCGACCGGAGTAATTATCAAGATGCAGACCATTATAAGCAGACCATATCATCACTGGACCGCCATTTTGAATACCAAGAAGTTGCGCCTTCGGACAGCTTGAAAATCGGGTGGTCTACAAAAACACTCATTCCTAATCAACCGATCGAAACAATTCCTCTTGCTGGTTATGGCGCTCGGAATCCAAAAGAAGCATCCGCCATCAATGATTCGGTAGCTGTGCGTAGCTTAGTAATCAGCAACCGTCACCAAAAGGTTGCGATGGTTTCTGTTGAGCTCCTCATTGTCCATCCTGAAGTTGCCAAGCGAGTCTATCAATTGCTGGAGCCAAAAGGATGGCGACCGGATGAATTATATCTAGGTGCCACACACTCACATTCAAGTTTAGGTGCCTGGGCACCTGGCGTAGTAGGTAAGTTATTTGCAGGAGACTACGACGCTCAAATGGTAGAATGGCTCAGTAATCAAATCGCTCAATCTGTCCTAGAAGCAGGTTTACTACAGTCAAAAGGTTCTTACAGCTATGGTGAGCTATCTTTAGATGATTTAGTTAGAAACAGGCTTGTGGGAAAAAAGGGAATAACGGACCCTTCCGCAAAGGTGCTCCTTTTTCAAAGCGTAAACGGGAAGGCATTGGACTTTACGTTTGGAGCACATGCAACCTGTCTTGGTCATAAAAACCGTTTGGCTTCTGGCGATTACCCTGCCATTTTTAGCAAGTCTCTAACCTCACAGGGCAATTTTGACTTTGTAAGCTTTCGGGCTGGAGCCGTGGCAAGTATGTCCTATGCGCAGAATGGCAAGAGTGGTTGGGATGCTGCTCAATGGATGGGTGAAGAGCTTGCGCAGCAAGCTATGCTCTTCGAGCAGCTCAACCTGCAACCCATTAGTACAGCCAACATCTATTCCTACCGATTACCCGTATTCCTACCTGATCCACAACTCAAGATTACCAACAACCTTTGCCTTCGACCTTGGCTGTTCAATGCGTTGGTCGGTTCTTACCCAGTATATGCTCAGGTACATGTCTTAAACGATGTACTAATGATCAGTCTTCCATGCGATTTTTCTGGGGAACTTGCAGTCCCTCTCTACGAGTATGCTCGAAAAAAGGGAGTTCAGCTTATTATCAACAGCTTCAATGGAGGCTATATTGGCTACGTTCCGAAAGACCAATGGTACGATTTAAACAAGTATGAGACCAGAACTATGGCATGGTATGGCCCTCAATCTGGTGCTTATTTTACAGAAATTATAGAGCGAATTATTGATCAACATGAGCTCCTATGACGATAAAAAGACCTACATTAATCGTAGATGAAGCCCAAGCTCGACGAAATATTCAAAAAATAGTTGAGCTGTCCCGGCGGCATAATCTAACCTACCGTCCCCATTTTAAAACACATCAATCTCGCAGTGTCGGACAGTGGTATAGAGAAGCTGGTATTACTAAAATCACAGTTTCTTCTGTCGTAATGGCTGCGTACTTTGCTGCAGATGGGTGGGACGATATTGTTATTGCTTTTCCATATAACCTCCAGGAATGGCAAGAAATAGAAGAGCTCGCTAAGCAAACAAAAAAACTAAGTATACTTATCGAGTCACATGAAGCTTTATCTCATGCGACGTCGAAGATTCGTACACCCCTTCATTACGACATCGCAGTAGACGTTGGATATCAGCGAACAGGTGTTCCGTATGAAAACGTTGAGCTGATTTCTCAGCTCATAGACTTCCCAACGCATCACCAGTTAAGAGGTTTATTAACTCATGCAGGGCATACCTATAAGGCTAGGACAAAGAAACAAGTAGAAGAAATTCACCACCAATCGACCGCCAACCTTCTTTCTCTAAAAAATTCTTTGGACCAGGAGATTTTTACCTCGTATGGGGATACACCAAGTTGCAGTATCAGTAATTACTGGGAAGGTATTGACGAAATCCGCTGTGGCAATGTGGTCTATTATGACCTTACACAGGCTGCCATCAGTTCTTGCACTATTAATGAGATATCAGTAGCTGTAGCTTGTCCCGTGGTGGCCAAGCATTTAGACCGGTCACAACTGATTGTTTATGGAGGCGGTGTTCATTTTTCAAAAGAAGTATTGCAAACAGGGGAAGGCCCCGTCTTTGGCAAAGCTGTCCTTTTCGATGGCATGTCGTGGACCCCAATCAAGGGTGTTTGGATGGAGTCTTTGTCTCAAGAACACGGTAAGGTCTCAGGGCCTAAAGACTGGATAGAAACTGTTAACCTAGGAGATATAATAGGATTTTTACCTGTACACTCCTGCATGGCTGCAGATTTA
>JBLHTU010000196.1:0-5242 GCA_047627515.1 Cyclobacteriaceae bacterium
GCATGGCTTTTCTGCAAGTACAAGAGAAGGCCATCCGGTTCATGAGACCCTTGCCTCTCGATTTGGTATGAATTTGTACCTAGCCAGAATTGCAGGGCATGGGATTGAGTCAGACGATGCCTTTGCAGCTCTCACACCTGCAGACATGATAAACTCTGCCAAAGAAGCGATTGCAATCGGTCAGCTGATTGGTAAGAAAGTAATTGTAATGTCTTGCTCGACTGGAGGTACTTATTCCATTTACTTGGCCGCTCACAATCCTGATATGGTGGACGCACAGGTTCTATATTCTCCTAATATAGCACTCTATGATTCCAATGCTAAACTACTTGGGGGACGATGGGGACTTGAGCTCGGTCAAGTGATCTTAGGGGATCATAGGATAGTAGAAGAGAATATTGGTAATGAGAAGCAAAAGTGGGCCACTTACAGGTACCGTACAGAAGGATTAGTGGCACTTCAGACGTTGATAGACGAGACGATGCTTCCAGAGTATTTTCAAAAAGTGACTATGCCAATTTTTATGGGCTATTATTATAAAAACGAGGAAGAACAGGATAAAGTGGTTTCAGTTGCAGCTATGAGAGCATTCGCAAAAAATGTGCAGACTTCTTCGGATGATTTTCGTCAGGTGGCATTTCCGGAATCTGGCAATCATGTGATTTGCTCAGATCTTCATAGCTCTGATTATCAAGGGGTTATAGATGAAACTAGTCTCTTTTTTGAGGAAGTGTTAGGTATAAACGTTATCAAATAGCCCTAAATTGATAATAGTTTTGACTTTTTTAGAACCAAATACCCTATTCTTATAGTTTATTTGCATGATGAGTAAGCACGAAGCGATCATATTATACCAACCCATGCTCTATGCAATTGCATTGAAGATGGTCGGTACGCTAGAAGATGCTGAAGACATTGTGCAGGATACATTTGAAAAGTATCTCAGATTAGATCCGCAGAAAGTCGCTAACGCTAAGGCTTACTTGATAAAATCTGTACAGAATAACTGTATGAGCTTTCTTACTTCATTCAAAAGCAAGGCAGCTCAAAAAACAGTGGCAGCTGAGGACAGCTTAGAACTACACGATGAATCTCAAGTGAAGCAGCTTTTCAATTTTGATGTAGAAGCGCAGGTAAGTAATGCCTGGGAAATCTTACACAAGAAACTGGAACCCGTTGAGAAGTCTATTTTTGTGTTGCGTGAGGTTTTCAATGTAGAGTATGAAGAACTCCAAGTTATCTACGATAAGAAAGTAGACCACTTGCGACAGATCGTGTCTAGAGCCAAATCAAAGCTTAAGTACGATAAGTACTCTTTTCATTTACCAGCAGCTAAAGATTATATACCTGATAGCTTTCGAAAAGCTTGCAATGGTGGACACCTTAGTGAAATATTCAACGAGTTGACTGCCGACTTCAAGGCTAAAATAAAATAATAATATTTTTTTGTCACAGACTGGGACTAGCCTAGTCTTATTAATAGCAAGCTATTAATAAGACTAATAAATATTATGGAGTATATCATCATTTTCTTTGTAGCGCAGTGGTATCTGTCGCTCTTCTTTCAAACATTCTTTTTGCATCGTTACGCATCACATGGAGCATTTACCATGTCGCGCACTACAGAAAAAGTGTTTTTTGTTCTGACATGGATTTTTCAGGGATCAAATTATCTCAGTCCGTTTGGCTACGGCGTGATGCACAGAATGCACCATGCATATGCTGATACACCGGATGATCCACACAGTCCCAAATACGATGAGTCCATTTTCAAAATGATGTGGAAGACTAAATCTATTTATTCGGGTATTGCTTCAGGTAAAGTGGTTCCAGAAAAACGATTCACTGATGGAGTTCCTAAATGGGATTCTTTTGACAAGTTCGCTAGATCTTGGCCGTCTAGAATATTCTGGGGAGCAATTTACGTAGGGTTCTATGCTCAGTTTGCCACTACATGGTGGATCTGGTTGTTGTTACCATTGCAATGGATGTTCTCACCGATCCACGGTGCTATTATCAACTGGTTTGCTCATAAATATGGGTACAGAAACTTCCCAGTAGGAGATACTTCAAGAAACTTTTTACCTGTTGACTTCTTAATGATGGGCGAGTCTTATCACAATAATCATCACAAGTATGGTTCTAGAGCCAATTTTGGTGGAATTAGATGGCATGAATTAGACCCGACGTATCAAGTGATCAAGGTGCTCAATGCCTTTGGAGTCATCAAGATGGAAAAAGAAGTTCAAATGAAAATGACGCAAGAAGCTAAAGCGAAACAAAAAGTAGCCGCTTAACTGTCATAAGGTAATAGCTGCTCAAAAGGCAATCTTATTCCCTTATTGGAAAACTCAATGAAGTCATAGGCTAAAATGAGTGGAACCAGTAAGGGAATTTGTTTTTTATAGGAATCGATTAAATCACCCATGGACAGAAAATCATCATGGATGAATATCAGCTTTTCCGGGACTTTCCGGCTCACCCAACTCTTAACAAAATCGTTGTCTTTGGTGACTAAAACGAAAGAATAGTTGAGGGATAGTTTGCGTAGCAAATCATCTTTGATGACTGCATTTCTGGTTGGTTTAAGCTGGTTGACATGAATGCATCGAACATTCTCATATGCTATATCAACCAGCCTAGGGCTTAGGTTTTCATCAATTAGCAGGATCACAATTTGCTAACGGGCACATTAAATTGCGTTTTGTCCCAACTGAAATTCATGATTGCGTTATTGTCCATTAGTTCCTCAAATGAGATTGTAAACAATTCGACAGTTTCTATACTAGACATTACTGGTACCTTGATACGTAGTACATCTTTGGATTCGTCAAAAGGATCTCCAATACCCGCTCCCCAATAGTCTACATTACTATTGAATACAATTGTCCATTCTTCTGGACCAGGGTATGAATACAAGCTGTATGTTCCCGCCTTTAAGACTTCTCCGTCAAGCATGACTTTTTCACTAAAAGTGATCTGTGTGGCTTCATTTGCACCAGTTCTCCATTTTTGACCGTATGGCTGCAAAGCACCTTCCTCAGCGGCACCAAAGATTAATCGGTCGCGCTTAGAGGGCTGCGAATAGACTACATCCACTTTAAGCGATGAACCCTGGTAGGTTGCAGTTGCTGTAGGACTAAGATTTGAAGTGCTAAGGAAGATGTAAAGTGCATATCCAACGAGTAGAAGTAGTACTGCACCGATTCCTAGTAGTATTTTTTTTACCATATTTCTGTTATTTATTCAACTCAAAGATAGAGGTTGTCAATGCTGCAACCTCAAAATCAACTGTGATATCTAGGACCGTGTCTGTCAATACATTTGTAGCCTTGCTAAAGCCTCTTAACAGTTCTATGTGCTTCTCCCGTGAAATATGCTTGGGTGTATCATTGTTGTTGATGATGGTCATGATCGTTTGGTCTTCATCATACCGGAAGGATACGTAAAGATTGTCTTCGGGTAAAAAATGGGTTGTTTTACCTGTGTGAACAGCAGTAGCTGTTTTTCTCCAATTAGATAGCTTGGACACAAAATCATAGATTTCATTTTCTAGATCTGTTCGTCCACTTTTCTCAAAAACTGATCGATCATCACCTATCCAGCCACCGGGCATATCAGGTCGCTTTCTGCCATCCCCTGCAACGGGAGTATTGGCAAGCATTAATTCTGTCCCATAATAGACTTGAGGAATCCCTCGTACAGTCATCATATACGAGTAGGCCATTTTGAATTTCTCTTTGTCTTGGCCCACGGTCGTAAAGAAGCGCTCAGTATCATGGTTATCAAGAAAAATCACATTTTGCGCAGGATCGGAATAGACCCTATCTTTTGATAGGTAGTAATAGAGATGCCTTAGGCCACTAGTCCAGCCAAACTTGGTATTCATGGCGTCATTCATTGCAAATGAAAATTGGAAATCAGTAACTGTCGGCAGGTAAGAATCATAACCATCATTCTGTCCAGGTAGGTCTTGTTGCCAGTAGGACTCATGTGTGACTGACTCGATCCATGCTTCACCGACAATATTGAAATCAGGATATGCTTCTAGGACTTCTTTGGACCATCTGGCCATGTAGTCTTTGTACGGATATACATAAGTATCCATCCTGATACCGTCCACACCTGAGTACTCTATCCACCAAAGCGTATTTTGTATTAAATAATCTGCTAATAGTTCGTTGCGCTGATTTAGATCAGGCATAGACTCCACAAACCAGCCCTTTTGAAGCTTGTCTAGATCGTAATCTGATGCATAAGGGTCGGATTGAATTACTCCTCTGTAATTTGTTTGTCCGTATCGCTCCCAGTCATGTACCCAATCTTTTGTCGGAAGATCCTTCATCCAATAGTGATTACTACCTATATGATTATGGATCATGTCCATGATTACTTTAATCTCATTTTCGTGACAGGTTTTCACGAAAGCTTTGAATTCCTCATTTGTACCAAATCTCCGATCTATGGCATACAAATCCGTCGCGGCATAGCCATGATAAGCACCAGCTCCATTTGCTTCATAGATGGGCATGTCATTTTCAAAAACGGGTGTTGTCCAGACAGCAGTCATTCCGAGCTCTTTGATATAGTCAAGGTGCTCCGCAATACCGGCTATATCACCTCCATGTCGGCCATTTGGGCTTTGTCGGTTGGCCTGCTCTAGCATATCAGCAAATGAATCGTTGTCAGGGTTGCCATTAGCAAATCTGTCTGGCATCAGTAAGTAGATCACATCTTTGCTACTGAATCCTTGATTTTTTGTTGGGTCTTCTTCACGTCGCAATAACGAGTAGCTTAATGTGTGGCTTTTTTTACCTTGATCTAGCTGTATGGTCATTTCGCCTGGTTCTGCTTCAGGCGTCACTTCGAGGTAGAGAAACAAGTAGTTAGGGGAGTCTCCCTTGATCGTTTTCTTGAGGATGACACCAGAGTGGGTAATTGACGCGGTGAATTGCCCAAGACCTTCACCATACATCATGAGTTGTAGGTCTGAGGAAGGCATATCAACCCACCAAAATGAAGGCTCCACTTTTATGATCTTTTTCTGGGCAAAAGAAGAAAAATAAGAGAGGCTAATCAAAAGAGCTAAGACTCCTGAAATACTTCTAAATTTGTTCATAATTAGATGATAGTTATAAATACGAAAGCTAGCTCATATTGATCAAAAACCATAAATGGAGTTAAAATATAGAAGATTGACACAGGAAGAGCTACAGGAAATGGAGAAGGAATTTATAGATTT
>JBLHTU010000197.1:0-5220 GCA_047627515.1 Cyclobacteriaceae bacterium
CAACCTCAAATCCTGACAAATACCTCAGTGGTATAGCCAACTGAACTTTGTCAATAGATAATCCAAGCACAATGTCATCACCATCCAATTCAACATCTTGCTGGCTAACAATATCCAAAGCATCTAACCCATGATCAATTGGCATGTCAATCATAGAAGTTTCTCCTCCAGGTCTCCATTGTGCTAAAATTTTTATGGTCTCAATGGGTGCTTCCGTATTCTCGCTTGATTGGTTTTCTTTATTGGAATTGCATGCAAACAAAATCAAGAGAATAGGAGATATAAAAAGTAGATTTTTCATGTTATTAGATTTTGCACATAACAACCAGATATGTGACATTTTGTCCTTAAGATATCACGGCACGGTTAGATAGCCAAGTAGGCACATGCAAACGTTCCTCTTGACACTGGCTGCCTACAAAATAATGAATCGCTGCTCACGCTTTTTTGCTGAGCAGGTCGAACTAATTACCAACTAGTTGGTCGATAGTCTTTCAGAAATTTACCACACCAATGTTTACCGGTATTGATGCCATCGAATAAAGGATCCATGACTCTTGCGGCTCCGTCTACAATATCCAAAGGGGGTTGGAAGTCATGTATTTCTTCTTTCTTTCTGGCCAATTCTATAGGATCCTCATCCGTTACCCATCCAGTATCTACTGCATTGGTATAAATGCCATATTTCGCGAAATCCGCGGCTGAGGTGAGCGTCATCATATTCAATGCGGCTTTAGCCATATTGGTATGGGGATGGCGAGATTCTTTGTGATACTTATGGAACTTGCCCTCCATTGCGGACACATTGATGATGTGCTTCATCCCCGTGTCGGACTTTTTCATGACATGAACCAAGCGATTGCACAGCACGAAAGGAGCAATGGAGTTTACGAGCTGTACTTCTAGCATTTCATTGGTGTGCACTTCTCCTAATTTCAATCGCCAGCTATTGGTCTTTCTCAGGTCGACTTGTTGTAAGTCCGCATCCAGTTTTCCTGTCGGGAAAACTTCTTCTGTGGTTAGAGAGTGATCCACTGTGTACGCGATTTGAGATAGTTTAGCGGAAGCACTGAGCCCAATACCTACTTGCTTTCCATGCCAGGTAACTGGTAGGTTTTTTTCCTGATCACCTATCATCGAACTGATGGCGCCTAGTTCTTGCAGGCAAGCGGTATGATCCGATAGTATATTCCTTACCAGCAGAGGTAATTCAGTGACGGAAAGCTCTTCATTAGGCAATAGGTGTTGGTAGAAACCTGCTGGACGTCTCACTGTCTGAGCGGCATTGTTGATGAGGATATCAAGTCTATCGTACTGTTGCTCTATATAATTACAAAAGATCTCTACGCTAGGAATGTGCCTTAGATCCAACCCATGTATTTTGAGGCGATGTCCCCACATTTTAAAATCCTCTTCTTTGGCAAATCGTAAGGCAGAATCGATCGGAAATCGGGTCGTGGCAATGACTGTAGCTCCGGCGCGGAGCATCATGAGGGTGATATGATAGCCGATTTTCAGGCGAGAGCCAGTGACGAGAGCAACTTGATCGGTGAGGTCCGCCGTTTGGAAGCGCTTGGCATAGTTAAAATCGCCGCAAGACTCACACATGGTATCATAGAAGTGATGTAGGGTTGTAAATACTTCCTTACATACGTAGCAATTCCGAGGTGCTACGGTTACTTCTGCAGGCTTGGATTCGCCACCTTGCAGTGCTATCATTTTAGGCGCTACAAAAATAGATGCTTCTCGTGCACTTCGTATGCCCGTATGATTACGTGCATGCTTGTCCCGTTCAGCAGCTTTTCGTTTAGCAATTTTTTTAGCGCTCCTTTTTCTTTGTTTAAACTCCTCTTTCTGTGGTCTTGAGAGTCGCCCAGCTTGCATAAGAAGTTCAATTCTTCGGTCTTTTGGAATCCCAAATATTTGATCAGTATCCTCATTTAGGGTTTCTAAAATTGATATGCATTGATCAATTTGATCTTTTGTCAATTGAATTTTTTCTTCCTTATTTTCCATTTACCTAATAGCTGAAAGCGATCGCAGTGCAAATCTCTATTTTAAAGTTGATAATATGCCAGCTGTCGCAAAAATGTGTGGTATTCCTTTTAAGGCAACTGGTTGATAAACCACTTCACTTGCAAATCACTACTCCCGTAGACCCTTTCTATTCAATAAACGCTATGAATAGAGGACCTAATTTTCAGTAGAAGACTACTAGGCGTTACAATACTTCCATGGGAGGTGTATCCGCTCTAAGCGCTGCAAAGGCAGTCCTTATTAATGGCTACAGTTCTATTCTGCTAGACATTATTTACTAACAGACCTGCAGAGCATACTGATTCGGTGTGATTCTATTTCTTCAGTCTTTTGTTCCTTTGGTAGAAACCAGGATCTTTTTTAGATATCCATTTTAGGAATTTCTTCATTTCATCATGCCCTTTTATTTCCAGTACCGAATGGTAATTCTCTTGCAACTCTTTTTCAGAAAAAACGGAATGTATCTTCTGGTGGCAGATGTTATGAATCATGATGAGTTCACTATTTCGACCACCTTTTGACTTAGGTATTAGATGATGTTTTGAAATGTTTGTTGTTCCTAATTCTCTATCACAAACTGAGCAGATTTGAATATCACACATGTTTCTGGTTTTCGTACTAGCGTGGAAATCTCTACTAGGTTTACCACAAGGCCTATCTGTTTTATAGTTGGCGATGCCTAATTATATACATTAATTGTCAGTTTACTCAGCGGTTTTGAAGCTTTATCATCTATGATCACTCACATATCCCGTACCTAATAGTAAGCTACCACTGCGTGGAGGCTGTGCCCAAATTGTCTGCTACTTCTGGGTGATAGATTGGCATCAAGTGGTACAGATTATCTCAAAGCATCAAGGTATTGACGCTTAGAATATTTTCTAACAGAGTCACTCTTGCAGTTTTTCATATTTATTGTTGATCAATAAGATCAAAACGCCGAAGAGCACAGCTGCTGTGATCAGAATGTTATTCATGTAGCCATCTACGCTAAATGATAGCCTTAGGAGAATGGTCGAAATAATGAAACCAGAGTTTCGAATAAATAGATTGAATTTGCTTGTATGAAAGAATGAAAACAGGAGCAATAATACGTCTGTCAGAATCAGAAGAACAAAAAATTCATCAAAGAAAATACTGTTGATATCTGTGAACCCTGACGAAGTACCGGTACCCGAAATGGCCTGATAGCTTTGTAGCAACCAATGTCCAAAACTGTAAACAGACAACACCAGTATAATAGGGACTAAGCAAATGGCCAACATCCTTTTACGCTGTATGAAAAGTGTGATTTTCGAATTAGGCTGTCTATCTGATGCTAAAGACTCATTAGGCTGCTTGATGTTTAACTTATGGAAGTAGTAGATCAGGAGGAAGAGAAGAATCGTCGTAATTATATCATAGGTAAATTGTAGATCATACGCATCTCGGAACCATTCGCCTGACAGATCTATGTGCGAAATATCTTTGAATAGTCTTCGCACCACGATGAGCGTAATTATTTCGTACTGTTTGCCAATGTAGTTTGATGTCGATTTGGTAATATGATAAACAAGTAGATAGACCTCAAAAAGCAGGATAAACGAAAATGGCGTATAGATGGCAGAAATTGGGTTTTCAAGCGCTTCTGAGTGAATACCTAGGTCAAGAATACCTAAATTATTGAGCAGAATCAGTAGTAGATGGATGCCGAAACTGGCTATGGAAAGCCAGATTATGTAGGTTTCCGCCTTGTTTTTGGATTTTTCCGATAAAAAAAATCGGTAGATCTTGTCAATGAGTATTGATAGCTTCATTATCACTTATCCTTTGTTACCAAGTGTGAACATTGCACGACTGGCTTACTATTAAACAGACTTGTTTAAGGTTGTTGTTATCATATTTATTTCCAGTGGCTTATTTGACCTACATGGTCATGTGATTAGTTTGAGAATGTGTGCCTGATTCGATATCCCAGACAGCTAATTCACAAGATTAAGGGTGGTTTATAAGCAACAAAGAACGCTTCGGATCTAGGCAGGATCTTGTTGGAGACGTATATGATCCGGAGGATAATCTACTGCAGGACAAAAACCATACAGTGCTGCCACGGAAGGTTATCTATGTTTTTGTCGAGTTGGAAGCCTGCTGATTTCATTTCTCTGACGGCCTGCTTCTCAGTCATTTTGTGCAGTCGCTTGATAGGAACACGATCGTCTTCACCTCGGTACTCAATCAAGTAAACTTTGCCGCTGGGCTTGAGCGCTGCTTTGATCGAAGCAATCATCTCTACTGGAAAATTGAACTCATGATATACATCGACCATCAATACCTTATCTAGCGTTTGCGTTGGTAAGTTGCTGCTACGCTCACTTCCCTTGATGAGATTGACATTCTTAATTGATAATTGGCGTTGTTTTGTAGCCATAGCAGCGAGCATCTCGTCTTGTATATCTACCGCGTAAACCATGCCTTGCGTCGCCATCTTGGCCATTCGAAACACATGGTAGCCTGATCCTGCGCCGATGTCAGCAATGGTATCATTTGGGCTTATCTCCATATTTCGAAGCAGCGTGGAGGTGTTTTCTTCTTTTTCTCGCTCAGAGCGCTCTAGCCATCCGATACCTCTGTAACCCATGACATGCGCGATCTCTCGGTCCATGTACCACTTACCAATGCCATTGCTATCACCCGTCTTGTACGTGTAGTCTTCCGAGGCTTGCGCCCAACCATTTGCTATGAAGCAAAACGATAGCAATAAGGTCAGTAGATACTGCATAGGAGGGGAAGTAGAATTGCTTTGCATGGTTGGCCGTTTGATAGATTAACCAGCTGATAGGCGTATGGTTTTGATTCATGTTCCCTATTGAGGTAAGACCCAGTATCACAGACCCCGAAGCTTGATGATCATGGCTGCATGACCAACCTACTTAAGTAGAGGAGGCTTGCGATGTTGTGTTCCTTGCTCATAGGCATAGGTGAGTTTTATCAGCGTCGGTTCATCATACATTCGTCCCAAAAACTGCAGCCCAGCAGGTAAGTTGCCGCTTGTGTAGCCCATGGGTACCGTAAAGGCTGGCTGGCCGGTATGCGGAGAGATGATCTGACTATTGTCTCCTAAGTATTCTGCTTGAAAGTCTTTGATACTAGCTGGTTTATGATTCCAAGAAGGGTAGACGATAGCATCGATGTTTAGTGAGTCCA
>JBLHTU010000198.1:0-5152 GCA_047627515.1 Cyclobacteriaceae bacterium
GTCGGGGTCTTTCTCTCCGATGGTCAATTCTAGTGAAATCTCGTCTTTGTGTTCGATGAGATATTTGATCAGAGAACTAGAAGATCGACCTGCGCCGAGGATAAGTAATTTATTCATGACGCTGTATTAAAGATCTTTTTTGACAATGGTAGCACTGGCCTGTGCAGTGGGTAAGACAACCATATCTGCGATCACAACATGTGCAGGACGTGTGATTGCGTACTTGATTGTATCTGCAACGTCTTTTGCCAAAAGGGGATCAAACCCCTTGTACACTTGCTCTGCTTTATCTTCGTCTCCTTTGAATCTAATCAGAGAAAATTCTGTATCCACAAGACCAGGTTTTATTTCGGTCACCTTGATGCCGTAGGGGTTAAGGTCCATTCTCATACCTTGAGAGATCGCATTTACAGCATACTTTGAAGCATTATAGACATTTCCCTTCGGGTAGACTTCAATGCCTGCAATCGAGCCTATGTTTACAATATGGCCTGAATTTCTTGCAGTCATTAGGGGAATAACCGACTGACTCACGTACAAGAGGCCTTTGACATTGATGTCAATCATAGCATCCCAATCGGCACTGTCTCCGTCCTGAATAAAACTTAAACCATGTGCATTTCCTGCGCTATTGATCAAAACATCGATGGCACGCCATTGTTCTGGTAATCCCTCAATTGAGGATTTGACATGCTCTTGGTCTCTTACATCAAAACTCAGAGTATGTATATCTGTGAAAACTTTCAGCTCTCTGGCGAGCGATTCAAGGCGGTCGATTCGTCTTCCGCATAGAATTAGAAAATGAGAGGATGCCAGTAACCTGGCAGTAGCTTCTCCGATACCACTAGTGGCTCCGGTGATTAGGGCTATGGGTTTCATGTTAACGGGTTAGGTTAATATTTATCTTCGGGCCGATAATTTCTTCTACGTTTCAGATAATTAGGCCCTCCCTCAAAGGTGATGAAAAACGCAAAATTTCGGGTCACTAATTCAGTAAGATTTGTGTTGAACTTATTGATGTCGTCAGACAAGAGGTTTCGTTGTCCAAATGAAAAACGAAATTCGGGCGATAGCTTGAATAGAGGGTAGTAAAGATCGAAGCCAGCACCAAAATCGAAAGCGTAATTAAATCTTTTGATTTCTAATCGCTCACGATTACTTCGTGATTCGCCCCGTCCGACGGCTTCCCATGATGGATTGAATCCACCTACAAGGTACATAGCAATATTACCCCTTCTCACTGATTTATATTTCAGTAGTAACGGCAATTCCATCATGGTTGCATCCTTGAGCTCTCGGACGGCGCTATTATCCGTGAATCGATATGTAAGTGTGTTCTCATAAAACCCCACACTTGGAAGTATTCTAAAATCTAAGTACTGCAACAAGTACATGTTCACGACAAACCCTAGTTTGAACCCCCCTAGTTTATCAGGAATGATAGAGTGGATACTGTCGTACTGTGGTTGATTGAATGAATCGTTGTATTTGATACGGTATTGGGAGGTGTGACCTGCCATCAAGAACCCGTAATGTATCCACTGCTCATCGTAATCGGGTAAATGCTCTTTGACTCGGCTCTGTCCTTGCGTGAGGTGCATGCCTACTAAAAGCAGCATAGCACATGTGGCTATTTTATACCAGTGTAGATGCTGCTTATACCGAGGGTGAGGGTTTTGCATGTTGTTTGCTGGTATCCTATTTTATCAAGTATACTGGTAAAGTCTTCACCATCAGGGAATGCTTTAACCGATTCAGGTAAGTACTGATATGCTGCATTGTCATTTGAGACAAGTTTTCCAATTTTAGGTAGTATCCAGTTGAAGTAAAACTGATAAATCTGCTTGAAGGGGAAGGTACGTGGTTTGGAGAACTCAAGTACAACTGCCTTGCCTCCAGGTTTGAGCACACGGTGTATATCCGCTAGGCCCTTCTCCAAATTCTCAAAATTTCTTACACCAAATGCAACGATGATCGCATCGAACATATTGTCATCAAATGGCAGTTGCTCAGAATCTCCAGAGCGTAATTCAATTTTACCTGAAAGACCTTTTTTGATCAATTTTTTTCTACCCATGTCTAGCATCCCTTCAGAGATGTCTACACCAATCACCTTGTCTGGGTTGAGTGCGAGCGCTTCAATAGCAAAATCACCGGTACCTGTTGCAATATCCAGAATCAACTTTGGCTGATCTTTTTGTAAAAGTTTGATAGCTTTTTTTCGCCAAGTAATGTCGATTCCAAGGCTCAGGACGCGATTTAGCAGATCATATTTTGGGCTGATATTATCAAACATCCGGGCTACCTGCTCTTTCTTGCTACCCTCTTTATCTTTGTAAGGAACTACTGTCATAATCTGCTACAATATTAGTGGATAACGAGCCGTTTTTCTCCATTGTTATCAAAAATCCGAATGAGTATAATTAAGTCAGCAGAGTTTGTTAAGAGCAGCAGTTCCATCACTCAGTGTCCTTTGGACAGGAAGCCAGAGTATGCATTTATCGGGAGATCCAATGTGGGCAAGTCCTCCTTGATTAATATGCTAACGAATCGTAATAAGTTAGCTAAGATTTCATCGAGACCTGGAAAGACTCAATTGATCAATCACTTTTTGATTGATGACAACTGGTATTTAGTGGATTTGCCTGGGTATGGGTGGGCCAAAGTATCTAAGTCTGCTAAGGCAAACTGGAAAGTGATGATTGATCAATATTTAAAAGAACGAGAAACTTTGATGAATGTGTTTTTACTGATAGATAGTAGACACGAACCACAAAAAAATGACTTAGAGTTTATGGCGTGGTTAGGTGAACAGGGTTTGCCTTTCTCTCTTATTTTTACAAAGATCGATAAACAAGGAAAGACTGTTCTTCAGAAAAACATTGCACTATACAAGCGGACTTTGAAGCAGTCTTGGGAGGAATTGCCCCCAATATTTCTTGTTTCTAATGTTAATACGATCGGAGGACCTGAGATTTTGGATTATATCCATTCGGTCAATCGGTCTTTAAAATCATAATGTTTATAGTTTTGTAGCTCTAAATCAGATTATACTTTATGTTGAATTTTAAAGAAATAGCATCAATATCCGGTAAAGGGGGACTTTTTAAGGTGATCAACCCTACGCGTACAGGCGTCATTCTTGAAGCTTTGGACGGTTCTAAGAAGAAAATGGTCGTAGGAATGAGTGCAAAAGTCTCTGTACTGTCAGATATTTCGATCTACACGACTGATGAGGACGGTGCCGTACCATTAGAGGAAGTATTCAAGAAAATACATGCTGAATTCGGTGCTGACACAGACCTTACGAAGCAATCGGATGCGGACGAACTTAAATCATTCCTGAAATTTATACTACCTAACTATGACGAGGAAAGGGTATACATTTCTGATATTAAAAAGGTCGTCACCTGGTACAATCAATTGATTACGCTTCAGCCAGACTTTTTCGAGAAAGGCTCTGAGTCAGAAGACGAGTCCTCAGTAGACGAAGCCAACTAATATGCCTTCATCTTTTCATCGGAAGTTTCAGTCCATTTGGGCAAATTTGGACCCCAATGGCCACATGCGCCATACAGCCTATAATGATTATGCTGCCCAGTTAAGACTTAATTTCTTTGAGTCTAATGGCTATTCGTTTAACAAACTTATGGATCTAGGCATCGGGCCGATCCTCTTTAGAGAAGAAACAAAGTTCTTGAAAGAGATTAGAATGGGTGAGCAATTAATCGTTGACCTTGAATTGATCAAGGCAAGAAAGAACGCTTCGAAATGGAGTATTAGGTCTAGTATTTATAAACTGGATGAAAGTCTATCTGCTGTGGTTGAAGTCGATGGCGCCTGGCTCGATCTGAAGGAAAGAAGAGTCATCAACCCGCCCACTGAAATTGTTGAAATGTTAGAAGCAGCTCCCAAAGCAGTGGATTTTACTTGGCTCCCAGATAAAAAATAGCCAATCAGTAGGGATGCATTCCCGTTCAGCAGGTAGTAAGCTGTGCGGCCGTTCAACTAAGGTGGTAATCAAAATGAATAGTTAGTTTCGCTTAATTGCGATTAAAGCTTAATGGAAAGAGACAGACCACGACGACCCAAAAAGGAATTTTCGATTCTATATGTAGATGATGAAGTTGTAAATTTGAGGGGATTTAAATCCACATTCAGACGTTTTTTTAATGTCTATGTGGCGGAAAACCCACTTGATGCGATGGATATTGTAAAGGAAAATAATTTACATATCGTCGTTTCGGATCATAGGATGCCTGAAATGGTCGGAACTGACCTACTCAAAGCAGTTTATAATTATGATCCAGAAATCAGAAGAATGATTTTGAGTGGATTCATCACTAGATCTGAGCTCAAGGTAGCCGTAGATAGTTTTGGTATTCATGAGTTCATCAATAAGCCTTGGGACTTTGAACAGCTGATGGATATTTTCAAACGAATGTTGGAGCCAAATCCACCGCTGCTTAAGTTCAATTAATTACAAAGCGCCAAAGACGGTTTTTTTTATAGACTTTCTTTGACAGCTACTGCTTGCTATCTTGATTGGTAGATGGACTGTATTATTACATCCTCGGTGCCTATCTAAATAAAGATACATATCGCACCTGCTGAGAATCGCAAGGTGTAATTATTTAGCGTGATCGTTTTTTATCCACTGTTTTCAGCCATCTCTCCTGGCCCGAGTCAATTCGAATACCGCGCTCAAGTATAGAGGAGGTACAACTTTACATGAGTAACACAGGTCGGAGTAATTAAGTATTAATTGCCAGAAACCTTCTTTCTTTGTAGTTGTCTTTACAGAGTCGCACTTTTTTGGAATACTTATTGTATATGAAGATGTGACTTTAGTCTTTTAGACGTTAGACAACAAAACAAAGAAAGTATATGAAACTAAGAATAATCCTTGCTTCACGACTTCCATTATACATTCTCTTGATCGGCTTACTAAGTGTACATGCCTGTAAAAACAAGAAGAAACTTACAGAGGTGACTGACCAGGAAGCAGTCAAGGAAGAAATAGCTGATGAGTTAGCCAGAAATGAGGCGAATGAAGAATCAGCTAGCGAGCCGAATGCCTCCGAAATGAAGTCGGTGTCAATGCCATTAGTTACACTGACGAAATCGCAAATGGTTGATAAATATTTCATGG
>JBLHTU010000199.1:0-5107 GCA_047627515.1 Cyclobacteriaceae bacterium
ATCATGGCCAATCTTGGTCATCAACAAAATGTATTGTCAAAAGGAGAGCAGGTCATCGCCGCTTCCGACTGTAAGGCCTGCCATGCCGTAGCATCGAAGGTCAACGGCCCAAGCTATCGCGATATCGCCTCTCGATACCAAAAAGAAGACAAGGCTACTTTGATCAACAGTGTGCTCAAAGGTGTAAGTGGCAAATGGGGCGAGACCATGATGTCTGCCCACCCTCAGCTGACCATGGAAGAAGTCAGCGCAGCAGTCGACTATATCCTAGGCCTAAAGACTACGGAAACCAAACCCTCTTATCTTCCACTAGAGGGTACGTTGACTTTTAATCAACATAAGACATTAGTAGGTAGATACATGCTTATCGCATCGTATCGAGACAAAGGTCATCCTGCAGTCCAAGGATCATCTTTGAATGTATCAAAAATGATCACCTTCGAATCAAAAAAGGAGGATTAAAAACTATCAGTTAGTAACTAAAGCTATATCCAAATGAGAAAACAATTTCACCTATCTGCTATACTGCTTCTCAGTATCCTCACAGTTTTCTCGCAGCAGCGAGACCCTGAGATTTTTTCTGATCTTGACTTTCGTTTTATAGGCCCTGAAGGTAATAGAGCCATCGCCATAGCTGGTGAACCTGGCAATCCAATGGTCACCTACATCGGCGCTGCTTCTGGTGGTTTGTGGAAAACTGCTGATGGCGGTATCAACTGGTCTCCTATTACAGATTCATTGAGTGTTTCATCTGTCGGAGCAATTGCATTAGCTCCGTCCGACCCTTCGCAAGTATGGATGGGAACGGGTGAGACTTTTGTCATCCGTCCAGCTCATGCAATGGGTGATGGAATCTATAAGTCAGAAGATGCAGGCAAAACTTGGGAACACAAAGGCCTCGACAAAACTGGTCGAATTGGTCGTGTGATCGTCCACCCTACTAATCCAGATATTATCTATGCTGCCGCCTTAGGACATACGTATGGCCCTCAGCAAGAGCGTGGCATCTACAGGACAAAAGACGGCGGAACCACATGGGAGCAGGTGCTATTCGTGGATGAAGGTACTGGAGCCTCTGACCTAACCATAGACCCTACGAATCCAGATATCCTGTATGCTGCAATGTGGTCGATAAATATTAACTCATGGGGACTCCGAAGCGGTGGTCTAGGAGGAGGCATCTATAAGTCGACAGATGGAGGAGATAGCTGGACGCCTATGAAAGAGAACGGTCTGCCTGGGGGCGAAAAGCGTCCTGTTGGTAAAACAGCAATAGCACTATCTCATGGCTCACCAAACGTCGTCTATGCTCTTTTTGAAATCAATAGCCCTGAATTGTGGAAATCAGAAGATAGCGGCGCTTCCTGGAAACTGATGAGTCAGGATCACACCATGAATGAACGTGCTCCATATTACACACGAATAGCTGTCGCTCCAGACAATCCAGATGAGGTTTATTTCATGAGTGTCCGTTTTAGTAAATCTGAAGATGGAGGTAAGACTTTAATGAAGAACCCACCTAGAGGTGGAGGTGACAACCATGATATGTGGATCGACCCTATGAATCCGGACCGGATGATGGTTGCCCATGATGGATGTGCTAGTATCAGCCTCAACCGTGGAGCGTCCTTTCAGCGAGTTGTGCTCCCTATTGCTCAAATGTATCATGTCGCTACTGATGATCAGGTTCCCTACTTCGTCTATGGCAACCGACAAGACGGGTGGTCGTACAGAGGTCCCAGCAATAGTCTGCAAGGTTACATTCCCGTGGGGCTCTGGCAAGGTGTAGGTGGTTGCGAAAGTGGCTTCGCCAAACCTGACCCTAATGACAACAATATTGTATGGTCTGGTTGCTATGATGGTGGACTGGAGCGATTCGATCTTAGAACAGGGCACGCTCGTGAGGTCCGGGTATGGCCTGAGGCAGGTTATGGCTGGGCTCCTGCTGATATGAAGTATAGATGGCATTGGAACTTCCCTTTGAGCTTCTCTACGAGTGTGAAACATCGCGTCTATGTAGGAAGTCAATTTGTGCACCAATCAGATGATGGCGGACAAAGCTGGAAGGTCATCAGTCCTGATCTCACATTGAATATCAAAGATCATCAGCGAAGCTCTGGAGGTGTAGCAATAGATAACTTAATGACCTTTGACGGAGCTACACTTTTCGCTATTGAGGAATCCCCTATAGAGCAGGGCTTGATCTGGACAGGTAGTAATGACGGCCAAGTGCAACTAACAAAAGACGGCGGTAAGCAATGGACCAACGTCACCAAGAATATTCCAGACCTACCTGAATGGGGTACCATTGCCAATATCTTCCCCTCAAAGTACAAAAAAGGTACTGCCTATATCACTGTAGATCTTCACCAAATGGGTGATTTTGGCACTTACATTTATAAGACTGAAGATTACGGCCAAAGCTGGCTCCCACTTGCTGATGGTATTCCTCAAAGCGTTCATAGTTTTGCACACGTAGTCATTGAAGATCCCAAAAAACAAGGAATGCTTTATTTAGGTGTAGACAATGGCATTTTCATCAGTCACGATGATGGGGAAAATTGGATGCCACTTAAAAACAACCTACCACCAGCACCGGTCTATTGGCTTACCGTGCAGGAGCGTTTCGATGATCTCGTGGTAGGCACCTACGGACGCGGTTATTATATATTAGATGATCTAGCGGCTATCAGGCAATATGATCCTGCGAAAAATAGCGAGATTCAGGTATTTGATATTAGACAATCGTACCGTTTTGCCAGTAAAGAATCAATCAAGACAGACGGCGGTAGTTTCAATTCAGGTCGTAATCCAACTTTCGGCGCACCTATCAATTACTATTTACCGGATACTAGCAGCGCAAACCTGACGATTGAAATCTTCGATGCAGACGACCAATTGGTAAGAACACTACCTGGTAAAAAAGACCTAGGTGTCAATCGAGTTATGTGGGATTTGAGGTACGAGCCCACTTATAAACCAAGACTACTGACTCAGCCTCCGGGACGTCCTTGGGTTCAGCTGAATGGCGAGGGATGGCGACCACTAGTTACGTGGGATCTTGATCTATGGCGAGGTCAGTTTGGACCACTCGTGGTACCGGGTGCTTATCGAGCTGTCATCAAGGTCGATGACAAAGAGTACTCCAAATCCCTAGAAGTACTGAAGGACCCTAATACAGAAGGAAGCCTCGAAACTATTAAAGAACAAGTGGCCTTGTCATTAGAGATGCGAGATGCTATGAATCTAGCAGTATCCATGATCAACAAAGTAGAAATTATCAGATCTGAGTTAGTGGAGCTCACCCCTTCATTAAAGAAAAAATCAGATGTGAAACAGGCTAATCTGCTCGGGAAAAAAGCAACGGATATTGCAAGTATCTTGTATGACATCCACTTAACTGGTGCTAGAGAGGATGCTTTCCGTTCGCCCATGAAATTATACGGTAGACTAAGCGCTCTTGCCAGCGATCTCGGAGCAAGTGGCATAGACTTTCGCCCTACAGATCAGCAGGGCGAAGTGTATGACCTCCTGAATCAACGCTTGCAAACTGCAAAGTCTCAATTCGATGAACTGGTAGAGGAAGACATCAAAGCTTTCAACGAAAAACTGAACGAATTGAATATGAAAATCGATCTGGAGAAAAAAACAGATTAACGGCATTAAAAGCATTTTTTTCGTCATATTAAGTACGAACCGACAAGCAAGCGCTTGTCGGTTCGTACTTTTTTTTGCCAAAAATGATTCTGATCTGTAAGGAATTCACAGTCGTCGGTACTAGTGTGGTAATGATTCTAAAATGAGAGAAAGCGAACAGCGACAAATCTTCAAGGAATGGTTGAATAAGTATCGAGCCTTACTATTCAAAATAATCAAGGCCTATGCATTTACGATTGATGATCAAAACGATCTCTTTCAGGATGTGTCACTACAAATATTCAGGTCCATTCCCAACTTCAGAGGAGACTCTGCGGCCTCTACTTGGATTTACAGGATTGCTTTGAATACAGCGATCAAGTGGAGTACAAGAGAAAAGAAACATGTTGAGGGACATCAGGAAATTGATCACTCCACATCTTTCTTAGCAATCAAAGAAGAACCAGCAGATGAACGCGTTGCCTGGCTGTATGAGCAAATCAAGCAATTCAATCAAGTGGATCGTTCACTGATATTACTACTGCTAGAGGGATACAGCTACAAAGAAATGGCGGATATCATCGGGATCTCAGAAACCAATATCGGTGTAAAAATTCATCGAATCAAAAAACAATTAGTCAATCATTCAAAACACTACGTCAATGGAATTTGAAGAAATGCAAAAAATCTGGAATGAGCAAAAAGGAGAGAACATGTATGTAATCAATGAGCGCGCACTGCAAGACAATGTCAATCGAAAAAAAAATGCAGCAAGCAAGCGCATTAATACGGTTGAAACTGGAATCACATTGATTAACTCTTTTGCTGCGATAATTCTCTTCATTCGTACACTTGATGATCCTCACACATGGGATTACTTCGGATCACTGATGCTAATTATTACTGTTGTGTATATACAATACATAAGATACGGGCGTAAAAAAGCAGAAAATACCTTTGACCGATCAATGTTAGGTGAACTCGATCATGCGATTGCAAACACTCAATCTTTGATACATTTTTCGAGAATGATGATCATTGGCTATCTGTTACCTATGAGTGTCTTTGTCTTCGGTAAACTATTAGCCTTAGGTGCCTCGCCCACCAAATGGGCACTTATAGCAGCTGGCTACTGTTTAGCCTTCGTACTGATTTTTTGGGAGCGTAAATCTCAACATCTGCCTCGAAAAGCGAATTTAATTTCTCTTAGAAAAACTCTCACCGAAGAGTAGATAGATCAGACATCATCTATGCAAAAGACGCTAGAAAATAAAATAACCAACTAAAGCAAGCATTTTTTGTCAATCGAATGCCCAACTGCGCACAGCTTATATCTGTAATACGTAAGTTTGCACTTCAATAAACTGATAGACGCTTTGTGATGGCAGGGCACCTTTAGCCAAAAGCTAATCCTTAATACGCCAGTTCACCAACTCAATCAATGCAGACCTAAAATGTCTAAGCTTCCTCC
>JBLHTU010000200.1:0-5099 GCA_047627515.1 Cyclobacteriaceae bacterium
TACCGGATAATTGCCTTTTGACGATCCAATCTTGTATCGTGCGTAAGTCCGTAATCGTATATTTAGATAGATGCTCTGGCGCTACATCTAACACATATTGATAGATCTCGCCCAGTCCGGTAGTGATAGGTCCCATTTCAGGTGTCCCAAAACCAGTAGGGATATTTTCAGAAGCTTTCTTGATCTTTTCCGCTATCAACTGCCGAGGCAAATACGTACCTAGTCGATCTTCAAAGACGATTGTAACAACAGAAAGACCAAACTTAGATATCGAGCGAATTTCCTTGACGCCCGGAAGATTGGCCATTTCTAGCTCTACAGGATAGGTGATAAATTGCTCAACATCTTGTGTTGATAGATTCCGTGACGTGGTAATCACTTGCACCTGATTATTCGTCACATCTGGCACAGCCCCAATGGGGATATTTAACAACGCATATATACCAAATGCGCTGATTGAAAAAGTAAATAATAGGATGATCAGCTTATTCTTTAAGCTGAATCCAATGATGTATTCCAACATGAAATTTGAGATTTAAAAGACCACAAAAGACGGCACCCCAGTACGTACTTGGGTGATTCGATTAGGAAAGTTGTGGTGGGCCTCTTACGCTGAGATGGTGCGATAGAAACCTGGCATGGAGATTTTCCTGAAAAGGAAAGCGTTTCGGGAATGAAATCTCCGTTATTGACGCTTCAAATAAGAAATCATTGATTGCCACTGAGAGTATATCGAAAGACACTTGCTCATACTGAGCAACATTATAACTCTCCAAATGATCTTGTCCTAGATCAACATGAAAAGCCAATTTTACGAAATCCAGCAGGCTGCTAGCAGTTTCATGCGCATTGACGTTCTGATTTTCATTCAGATCGCCATGATGGTGATGAGGCAGCACTGAGTGCATCAACAGAATCGTGCCTGCCAGTATGAATGATATGTTACGCATGAGCTTCACGTCGGGGTGCAAACTACTAAAATTTCAAACAAGTTCTATCCCGACCATCTAATATAGAAACTAACTGAGCCTCTGCCGTTGAACAGCGAGTCACATACCTACTACGATTACATTTACTGCGATACTAGCTCATACTGAAGCCCATAGGATTGATAAGCCTGTATTGTTGCTGACTATGAACAAATTGCTACGGCACTAGAACAAGAATTGACTGTATCAGTAGCCTAGTCTTATCCCTCCAATTTTTCGGAGGCATTTAACCTCAGTGCAAACATACCTGCTAAGAAGAATGCAAAACCTGCAAACAGGATCGCATTGACAGGGTTATCATCCAGTAAATATTTAATGATAGGACCAAAAGAAAGCGTCTGAATAAACATAGGAATCACGATCATCATGTTGACAATACCCATGTATACCCCTCTTCTTTCGTGTGGTATTACTTTTGAAACCATCGAATAAGGTACACCCATCATCGTCGCCCATCCCACACCAAATAGTATCATAGGAAGTAATAGTAGCCATTCATTGCTGATAAACGGCATAGAAAACATAGCTAATCCGGTCATGAACAGACTACAGACATAGACCAATTTATTGCCAAATCGAGCGGCAATAGGGACAAGTGCTAAGGCCACCACCATGGTGACTAGGTTATACGTTCCATTCATAAGTCCCGTCTGTGCCAACGCTTGCTCAGAGAGTCCCTGTATGTTTGCTGCGAAAGCTAGATCTGTATCACTGATTTGGGTACCACTTGCACAAGCTTCTTTGATGCCCTCCATTTTTTTCAAGTCTGCATTACTCAAGCCAAAAAGTGTTTTTCTAAGCATCGGCGTGATAAACTGCCAATAGATAAACAAGGCATACCATTGGAACAAATACACGAGCGAGAGCTGCTTCAGCAAGCGAGGAATATCACTAATGGCCTCAAATATTTCCACAAAGGGCTCTTTTACTTTCTCTAAAAAGGATCTCTTGCTATTTTCCTTCAGCACTACCATTTCGTTATCAGAAGGTGGAATTTCCGGTGTTTTCACTATGGACCATAGAATGGTTCCCATCGAAGCGGCTGCGCCCAAAAAGAAAGAATAGTAAACCCAAGTAGGAATAGCATTGACCGACTCAGCTCCCGCATCACAAAAATCTACAGCGCCTGCAGGTACACTGAACCAGTCTTGAAATAAAAAGATCGAGAAGTTGGCAAGCGTAATACCTGCACCAACAAAAAGGCTCTGCATTTGAAACCCATAGGTCAGCTGATCATCTGGGAGTTTATCACCCACGAAGGCACGATAAGGCTCCATAGCAGTATTATTACCAGCATCCAGTAACCACAGTAGCCCAACAGCAAACCACAATGAAGGACTGAAAGGAAAAGCAAATAGACAGAGGCTGGCAATGATAGCACCTATCATAAAAAAAGGCTTTCTTCTACCCCCCCATTTTGGTATCCAAGTCTTATCAGAGATAGCCCCTATAATAGGCTGTATGAGCAAACCTGTGACTGGACCAGCGAGATTTAGTAAAGGCAATTCCGCATGATCAGCACCTAAGAATGAAAAGATAGGGTTGATCGCAGTCTGCTGTAAACCAAAACTGAACTGGATGCCAAAAAATCCAACGTTCATGTTCCAAATCTGCCAAAAAGAAAGTCTAGGTTTATTTTGCATCAAACTAGGTGTTAAGAATTAGGTCTGTGGTGGGCTTTCAAAAATGATTTACTATTTACTCTCAGCTTCAAAATGACTATTGTCAAAATTTAAAGAAATCTAATTTACTAACAATGTTGGTTGCTGA
This sequence comes from Cyclobacteriaceae bacterium, assembly GCA_047627515.1. GTDB lineage: Bacteria > Bacteroidota > Bacteroidia > Cytophagales > Cyclobacteriaceae > JAYPLE01. The sequence goes on from JBLHTU010000200.1 coordinate 2,760, forward strand.
GTACAATTGGTCAAAGAAAGTGCGAATGTCGTTAGACCGCACACCCCCTTTGGGCGGCTGCTCATCAGACAAAGAATGCTATTTCCGGACTTCAGCCCTTTCAACAAGGTCGAGACGGCACTCTTATACTATTATCTTGTAGGTGTAGCAGTTCAAAGTGAAACAAAATCTTGCCCTAGAATCCTGTACTTTATCTTAGAATAAGCAGCAAATTGTAAGTACGCCATAGAAAAGGCAATACAACAGAAGTGAAATGGTAGGTGAAAAAACACTCTGGCAAGCTTATATCAAACCTCTTATAGAAGGATTATGGATTAGTCAGTACATTCAATGATCCCACAAGTGGGCGTGATTTAGCGTCCAGAACAAACCCATTTATGGTTACATTCTCAGATTTGTATATGCTTTACCAGAGCATTGTAAAAGTAAACATTGAAGATGAACTCTTCCTCTAAAATTGTATTTTCCAACTGTCGATCGTGTTTGAAATGTAGCTTACGGCGCAGATCAAACACCTGGCTCATATTAAAATTCAGAATGGTTCAATATGAGCCTTAAGCAGCTGCATTGACGGTTTGATCTATTAAATGTTAATCAATAAGACCAACTTTGATAAGCAACTAACTTAATCAACCTTAGCTCAAACATAAATCCCAAATGTTTGTGCATTGAGGACTTAGCTAAAATTGAAACGATATTTTTAAATGTAATTTCGTTTAATGTCCGGTCGGAAATTCATTGACTGTTCCAGATTTCGCTATTTAACAGTGAAAATCTACTAGTACGATCATTTTATGTCACCAATTCCTAAGTTTCGAAAAATATGGCTAGCTGGAAACATTACTACATCATCAGGATACAGTTCCTTGGCTTTCGCTACCATGGCTGGCAAAAACAAGCCGGACTCAAAAGTATTCATGGCATGATCGATAAAACGATGCTATTCATCCTAGAACACGATATTTTCAGAACGCTTGGTTGTGGAAGAACCGACGCTAAGGTATCTGCCAATGATTATGCTTTTGAGTTGTTTACCATTGAACCACTGATTCCTGAGCAATTACTTCATCGGCTCAACAAGAACTTGCCTTCAGATATAAAAGCGAATAATGTGCAGGAAACCACAGCAGAGTTTAACATTATTCAAAATGCAAAAATGAAAGAGTACAGATACTACTTCTCTTCAGGTAGCAAGTCACACCCTTTCAATGCACCGATTATCAGAGACTTTGGTAAGCAGCTCGACACAGAGAAAATGGAACAAGCGGCTATCCACTTTGCAGGCAAACATAATTTCAAACAATATGTAAGTAAGCCCTCTGAAGGTACTGAGTTTATGCGCGAAATTCTTCATTCATCCATTGAGATAAACACAGAATTGACGGCCAGCTTTATGCCTAATCGTTCATACTACTTCCGGGTAATTTCTAAAGGGTTTATGCGATATCAAGTACGGCTCATGATGGGCGCATTGGTAGATATTGGAAGAGGTACTTGGTCCATAGAAGAACTACGAAACTCCATTTCAAATGGCGATGGAGAACCGATTAGAAATATAGCGCCTTCATCAGGGTTGATGCTCTATAAAGTTGATTTTGAATAGATTTTGATCTTGCTAACGATCGATCATGTACGTCTTAAAAATCCTTTTTATTAGCTTTCATTAAAAGCATCATCAAAGGCGTTAATACCCAGAAAAGCAGCACAGCGATCGAGAGAAGTAGTCCTGTCTGTGTTCCGAAAAATTTCTGGAAAAGCGCACCGGTATAACCTAAAAGTGCAGATATTTCCAATTTGAGCAGAACCATAATCCTTGCTAGGTCTATAGGATTAAAAAGGGAAGCTATTAAAGCAAACTTATCTAGTGGATATTCATCAAAAACAATGAGTGAGATCATGAATAGCCCGTCATAGATCACAGCAAAAAACAACCACATCAAAATAGCATACCCAAAACCTTTAATCTTATCAGTATTGCTTACACCAATATAGATCGCAATAGCAGTGAAGATGAAGGTTAAAAAAGTACCAGACAATAGCAGTAGTAGAAAATTCGTGGTAGCCGAAGAATTCCACACGCCATACATTGCAAAGGGTATGCCCAGTCCTACGATGAGACTCATGGAAAGCGAAAGGGATATCCCAAGGTATTGGCCCAGAAAGATCTTAGAGCGCTTGATCGGCTGTGAAAGAAGTAATTCTGTAAATTCTCTAGAACTGTAGAAATACATAATGCCGAAGATGGTTCCTATCATAGGCGTCAGCACTACGATTATATTCATCAAAGTCAACGTAGCTTTGGATAAGTCACTGTTGAGAAAAAGCAGAACAAACCCCAAA
>JBLHTU010000201.1:0-5080 GCA_047627515.1 Cyclobacteriaceae bacterium
AGGGAAAAGAATAATATAATGATGCTCGGCATCATGGAGAGGTCTGCTGAAAACCCCGCGTTTAAGGATGGTTCTGATGAAAGAAAAGCAGTTGATTTTTTTGCTGTAGGGATGGACTCTTCCTTAGCTGAGCGAGCAGGAATAAAACCGATCGAGAAATGGGTAGCTAAGATCAATCAAGCAACTGATACAAAGTCAATCGTTCAGGTCATTGGTGAGATGCATATGACTGGGTACAGCCCTTTTCATGGTGTGAATTCTTTTGCAAACCTGATGGATAGCAAGACAAATTCACTGTACGTGGGAAACGGTGGATTGGGTCTTCCGAATCGTGACTACTATACGAAGACAGATGAGAAGTCTGTTGAAATTCGAGAGAAGTATGTTATTCATTTAGCTAAAATGCTAGACTTAATCGGGGAGTCTGATACTGAGGCTAAGGCGACAGCGATCATGGCGATCGAAAATGAATTGGCACTTGCTTCATTGACACCTATCGAGTCACGTAATATTCCGGCATTGTACAATCCTATGACTGTCGGTCAGCTGGAAGAGATAGTTCCTTCCATAGATTGGACCGCCTATTTGACGCAAGTCGGTGTAGACCTTAGCAGAGTAGACACATTGATTGTCACGCAACCTAAGTTTATGGGTGCTGTTGAGTCTATTTTGGCCAATACTGCTATGGAGGATGTCAAATCTTACTTGAAATGGAATGTTGCGAATCAAGCTTCAAACTTTCTTAACAATGAGATGGTGCAAACAGATTTTGACTTTTACAGCAAGACCATACGTGGTACAAACGAAATGCGACCAAGATGGGAAAGAGTTCTGGGCTCTACTAACGGTGTTATCGGCGAAGCTATCGGTAAAGTATACGTAGCAGAGACCTTCCCTCCTGAAGCAAAAGCAAGTGCTGAAGAAATGGTCGGTAATCTGATGAAAGCTTTTGATGCGAGAATTAAAAATCTTCCATGGATGACTGAGGAGACGAAGCAACAAGCCTTGAAAAAACTCAATAATTTGACCGTGAAGATTGGTTACCCGAGCAAGTGGAAAGACTATTCGACATTATCTGTAGAGACATCAGGAGAACGTTACAGTTACCTTGATAATATGGAAAATGCTTGGAAATGGCAATTTGCTGAGAATATCAAAGAGGTCGGCGAACCGGTAGACAAAGAAGAGTGGGGAATGAACCCTCAGACAGTCAATGCGTATTTCAATCCATTGAACAATGAGATTGTCTTCCCAGCAGCTATTCTTCAACCACCTTTTTACAATTATACGGCTGATGCAGCTGTCAATTATGGCGGTATGGGTGCAGTGATTGGACATGAAATTTCTCATGGATTTGATGATCAGGGTAGCCGTTTTGATTTCGAAGGAAACATGGTCGACTGGTGGTCAGCTACTGACAAAGAGCAGTTTCAAGCAAGGACGGCAAAGTTGGTCGCTCAGTTTGACGCATATGAGCCTCTTGATAGTGTCAATGTACAAGGAGAGCTAACACTCGGTGAAAATATCGGTGACCTAGGTGGATTGAATGCTGCTTATGATGCGCTTCAGATTTATCTACTGGAAAATGGTCGTCCTGAGATGATCGATGGGTTTACTCCTGAGCAACGCCTATTTATTTCTTGGGCGACGATCTGGAGAACAAAGTATCGAGATGAGACATTGCGGACACAGATCCTGACAGATCCGCACAGTCCGGGTATGTTCAGAGCCGTAGGTCCACTAGAAAATATGGAATCGTTCTTTACGACATTTGATATAAAAGAAGGTGATCCATTGTGGAAAGCCCCTGAAGATCGAGTGATCATCTGGTAGCAGATAGTTGATTGCAAAAGAATAAGAAAAGCCTCGCACCGCGAGGCTTTTCTATTAATTGAACCTGCTATTCAGTAAGTTATTTCTTAGCATCATTGACTTCGATCCAATAGCCATCTGGATCTTGTAAGTAAATCTGCTTTACTCCATCTGGTCGATTGTTGGTAGTGCCTAGTTTCCCTTGCCAATTCTCGAAGACAATGCCTTGCTTTTGGAGATTGGCCATGAAGCCTTTGATGTCTGTTGTAGCCATTGCCAGATGCAGGTCTTTCGTAGTTTTTATTTTATCAATTGACGTTTCAATAAGATGCAGTTCCAACCCATTCCCCAATGAAAACCATCTAATATTTGGTTTTTGAGTTTGATCTTCAACTTCTACTAAGCCCATAATTTCTTGGTAGAACTCTGCGCTTTCAAATAGACTGCTCACAGGGAGAGCATAGTGGTTAAAGGTCGAGTTAGTGGATGTCTGACCGAGCAGCACCAGGGGTGGTGCGCATATACTGAAGATCAGAACGAGAATAGAGTAAGTCGCAGTTTTCATAAGATTATTGGTCTGAATCTAGTTAGGTAAGTCTTTTTGAGGATTGAGATTTCTCAGATTTTATGAAGTAATTTCCTACTGGTAAATCACACCATCCTTCATTACAAAGAGGATCTCTTTAGTCTGGAGGATCTCTTCCGTCGGGTCACCCTTTACTGCAATCACATCAGCCAGGTATCCAGCTTTGAGCATCCCTAGTCGCTCTAAGCGGAATACTTCAGCATTGACAGAGGTAACAGATCGTAATACATCAATTGGCTTCATGCCATATGCTACCATCAAATCTAATTCTCTATAATTTTCGCCATGAGGGAAAACACCTACATCGCCGCCAGCGGCAATTGTAACGCCTATTTCTAGTGCTATTTTCATCATGGCTCTCTTTTGAGTGATTACAGCAGGTTCTGGATCTTCTTCTTTGTTCCAGCCACGGTATTGTGTGATGGCATCGGTCGCTGCGAGCGTTGGACAAAGTGCCACTCCCTTTTCCTTCATAAGTAACAATGTTTCGCGGCTAACCTCGGAGCCGTGCTCAATGGTAGATACGCCAGCAAGGACTGCTCTTCGAATCGCCTCATCGCTGTTGGCATGGGCAACTGTTTGCCGACCAGAACTTGCTGCCGTTTTTACGATCAACGACAATTCATCCAGAGAAAAAGTAGGTAGGGATTCTCCCTTAGGGCCCCAACGATAGTCTGCATAGACTTTAATAACATCAGCACCTTTGCCGATTTGATCGCGTACCACTCTGATCAAGTCGTCACCATCAGCTGCTTCTGCACCTAAATGAACCTCTATGTCTGGGTGAAAACCTTTAGGCCCGTAACTCCCAGTCGCCACGATGGCTTTTCCAGCTACGATCATTCGCGGACCAGGATTGATACCTAGCTCAATACTTTTTTTGATACCCACATCTGCATATTCAGCGCCTTCAGATCCCAAGTCTCTAATCGTCGTAAACCCTGCCATCAAGTTACGTTCCGCCATTTGCGCACCACGAATGGCTCTCAACGAGCGCGATTCTTTCAATACCTGATCATTCCAGTTCGTTTCATTGTATGGATAGAGCAAGACATGCGAGTGACCTTCAATCATACCCGGCATCAGTGTCGCATCTCCCAGATCTATCACAGATTCGATATCCATTTTTGCTCCAGCAGGTTTACCAACATAGATGATCGTTTGGTCAGATATGACCATTATGTGATTGGTGCGTAGTTCAGTTCCATCAAATAGTCTGTCGGCTCGAATGAGAATGTTCTGAGCATTGATAGGAACACTGCCTATCAGTAGGAAAGTTGCTGTAAGAAAGGATTTGAACATAGAAGAATATTTTTAGTGCTTTAAACGAAAATAGGTCAATTAGTAATCAATCACTAGGCCGTAATCGGGCATACAGATGGATATCTACCACTGCTCCTTTTTTAATGGCTCCATTTTGCAGAATGGCTTCTTTCTGGTACTTGTTTTTTTCGAGGACACGCATGGAAACTGTATTGAAATCAAAAACATGTGCGTATATCCTGTGAAGGCCCATCTCCTCAAAACCAAATAATGTGATTTCATCAATTGCCTTAGTGGCAAACCCATTGCCCCAGTAGGGTTGCCCTACCCAATAGCCCAGTTCTGCAGTATATCGATATATGTCCTCTTTCTTATTGAGGCTGATGATCCCTACAAACTGGTTGTCGTTGGTTATCGCAAATGTATCTAAAGGGTCAAGCGGGATAGATTTTTCTATAAAACTTAAGGCATCAATCTTTCGATATGGCGATGGGAAATAGTCCATCAGGTGATCGACTATTTTTTGATTATTTGCCAGTTTGATTAGCTGTGAAGTATCACTCTGACGCAGAGGCCTTATGGTTATGGTATTGCTTTTCATTGGCCTATTTCAGCACTCGAAATTGATAGGTCCATTCTTTTATCATTATCCGGCTTTGCCTGCATCGTGATGGTTTTTTGGCAGTTATCCCTTCAATATATTTCAAAAACATCTAAGGATCGACTGTAGATAATGAAAGTAGCTTTTTTGCTCGCCAAAAATGATTACAGGTAATTTTTAAGTAGTCCTCAAATTGATCGCAGTAAATTTACGGCATGAGGCGTCTGAGTAATTGCTTTCTTTTAACTGTTGTATTCGTTGGACTGCTACTACTAACTAAGTGTGACTCGTCCTCCGATCCTGAGCTAACCAGTTCGCTTAGCGAATTAAAACAAGACGTGGTTCAGTACTTCACTGAAGTTGCACTGGGTTCTGAGAATGGAAACTCGTCAGAGATCGTTAGAAAATGGGGAACTGCAATGCGGATATTTGTGGGAGGAGAAGATGCCGATCCTGAGTTACTAGCAGTGCTAGAAGAAACAATTACAATCATAAATGGCCTTTCTACTGATGGTTTCGAAATTGATATAGTAACTGATTCAATTGCAGCAAACACGTATTTGTATTTTGGGAGTCGTGAGAGATACCTTGATCAATTTCCAAACCATGAAGCGAGCTTATGTGGAAATCTAGCTCTCTTTTATATTTGGTGGCAGAGTGACCGAATCTTTCAAGCGCAGATATTTATTAATGTTGAAACAAAGACATTCACTCAACAACGAAGTTTGATTCTTGAAGAAGTGACGCAGTCACTAGGCCTTGGAAAGGATTCACTTCTTTATAAAGAGAGTATATTTTACGAAACTTCTGTAGATGGA
>JBLHTU010000202.1:0-4900 GCA_047627515.1 Cyclobacteriaceae bacterium
TCCAAATCCCTGCCATCAGACCTGCCAAGAACGCTGCTCCTAAAGCTGTAGATTCTGTGATCACCGGACGATCAACTGTGACGCCAAGGATATCCGCCTGAAACTGCATTAAATAGTCGTTTGCCGTAGCTCCTCCATCAACCATGAGCCCTTCGATCGTAATCCCTGCATCCTGTTCCATCGCGTTGAGGACATCCTTGGTCTGGTAGGCGATCGACTCAAGCGTAGCTTTGATGAGGTGATTTTTGCCCGTATCCCTTGTCAACCCAAAAATAGCTCCCCTAGCATGCTGATCCCAGTAGGGAGCCCCAAGTCCGGCAAATGCTGGTACCACGAATACGTCTGATGTGTCCACCTGACTTGCAAAATACTGTGAATCAGCGGCATCATCGATGATCTTCAACCCATCTCGCAACCACTGGACAGCTGCTCCGGCAATGAAAATACTCCCTTCCAATGCATAGACTGGTTGATCATCTACACTACAGGCCATTGTAGTCAACAGGCCCTTTTCAGAGGTCACGCACTCGCCGCCCATATTCATCAACATAAAGCAGCCCGTACCATAGGTGTTTTTTGCCTGCCCTGGCTGAAAGCAGGCCTGCCCGAAAAGAGCTGCTTGCTGGTCCCCTGCAACTCCTAGAATAGGAATCGTATGCCCCTTGAAATCAAAGTCACCGAAATGAGATGATGATGGCTGGACATTCGGTAGCATCGATGCAGGGACATCTAACAGTTTAGTCAGCTCCTGATCCCACTGCCTTTCACGAATATTATAAAGCAGAGTCCTGGATGCATTTGTATAATCAGTCACATGCTTCTGCCCTTTGGTCATCTTCCAAATCAGCCATGTGTCAATAGTTCCGAATCTTAGTTTGCCCGCTTCCGCAGCTGCTCGAGCTCCACCTACCTCATTGAGTATCCAATTGATCTTGGTACCAGAAAAGTACGAGTCAATGACCAGACCCGTCTTATGTCGTATATTATCCTGATGGCCCGCGCTTTTCAAAGCTTCGCAATAGTCTGTTGTCCTTTTATCTTGCCAGACGATAGCAGGGTAGACTGCCTCACCCGTATCTGCATGCCACACAACTGCTGTCTCACGCTGATTCGTTATACCGAGGCCTTTGATGTCAGCAAGACTGACCCCTGATTCACGGATCAAGGATCTGAATACCTCGTATTGAGTGGTCCATATTTCCTCTGGGTCATGCTCGACCCAGCCCGATTTGGGGAAATATTGCGTAAACTCTTTCTGTTTTACTTTTACAATCTGCCCATTCTCATCAAAAAGAATAGCACGTGAACTTGTAGTACCTTGATCTAGTGCAACTATATAATTCATCATATAATATTTTACCGGATCTCGTCAACGATAATAACAGTCAGCAACGACAAATTGTGACGAGAACCCGAAAGCTCTTATACCTTGATATTAATAAAGAAATGTCAAAAACGCCCTATGAAAAGCGGCCTCATTTGAGATGATTTCAATGCACCCGTTTGAAAATCATCTAAATGATTTTGCTTTTGACAAGCGAACAAAAGACTAGGAAACTCTCCCTTCCTTTTACAATAGTTAATGAACGCATAGATTGGCTTGAGAAAAGCTCAATGATGCAGACAACTTGAGTCTAAATTGATCTCTAGTACTTCACGTCATCGAGTAGCATGCCTAAAGCGATTCCATTGGTCCAACCAAATCCATCTTGCGTGGGGTATTCCCCTCCTCCAGCAAGCAAAGTGGTATCTGCTACATTGTACTTTTCCATCATCTTCCCTGTGACGGAAAATACTTTTTTATTAACCGATAGCCATCTGGTCCTTAAGCTTTCTGCTTGATCTTCAAAGCCATAATGATTAAGTCCTTGGAAGGCCACCCATTGAAGCGGAGCCCATCCATTGGGCGCGTCCCATTGCTGACCCGAGGTCAAAGTACTCGTCAGTACACCTCCATCTGTCAATAGTTGATCTAGAAGTACTGCTGTTTGCTCGGAGGCGTAATTACTTTGGGCCACCTTAAAATACATGGGGTAAAAGCTTGCAGCACTTACCTTCCCAGTAAACTCAGCATTCTTCCAGTGGAAATCCATGTACATTTTCGCCTCATCATTCCAGAAGACTTGATTAATGGCCTCATATCGGTTCTCTGCCTTTTTCAAATAGGTTCGACTTTCCTCTTGCTCATCGATTGACAAATAAAGCTCTGACAACACAAACTCAGTATGGTACAAAATAGAATTCAAATCGACCGGTGCAATCAAAGTAGTCTCAATGGTGGAAAAGTCCGTTCCCTCAGCAAACCATCTCGCACTGAAGTCCCAGCCCGATTCGCAGGCAGCTCTTAGATCGAGATACAATTGGTCCCGCGCTTCATCAGTCATACCATGAGCTAATTCCACATCTTCTTTGTAAGACTCAGGTCGGGGTCCCGTCTGATCATCATAATATCTGTTGATGATGTAGTCTCCAACCTTCACCACGCGTCTATGTGCTGGATTATCCACGGTCAATTTATCGGCACCTTCCATCCAAAAGTTGTATTCTTTCTGCAATGCCTCTAGGTATTGACTGGCCTCCTTTGTCGAGGTATACTGGGCATATAGATAAATCATGGCACCAAAAAATGGAGGCTGACTTCTCCCTAAAAAGTATGTTCTGTTTCCATTTGGTATAAAGCCGATGGTTTCTACTTCATACTTAAAGTTATCAAGCATAGACTTAACCAAGTCTACCCGTCCAGAAGCACCCAATCCAATCATGGTAAAGTAAGAATCCCAGTAATAAATCTCTCTAAATCTTCCCCCTGGCACAACATACTTTTCAGGTAGAGCAATCAATGACGAGTAATCGCCCGGCTGCTGACCTTCTCTAGTTAAATAATCCCAATGGCCCATCAAGTGTTCTTCAAAGGGATTGCTAATTGTTAGCTCCTCAGTACTTGCCTGAGACGGGACGATAAAATTGTCATTGACGAAAGTGGAGAGGTCAAAATTAGGTTCAGCCTTTTCAACTTCATACCTCTGCAAAATGTCTGAAGGCGCAGTCATGGGAACACAGTCAACGAAAGTTTTAGAATCAGGGAATATGCTTGCCATCTGCACATCGTGAAAAAGAGGGTTGAGCTCCTCCCAGGGCAAAAACAGTTCTTTCCCTTTTTCTACTTTTTCTACCGTCTGACCCTCTTGTGTACAGCCTACTACTAGCAGTACTATTAACAAACAGGTAATCGATTCTAAGGCTAATTTTTTCATCTATGCTTAATCCTTTTGTGCCACTTGTTGTTCAGTCGCCTTCATTTTGTCGACGATAAAATCTCCAATTTTTTGTCCTTGATCTACTCCATTGTCTATGGCCATCATATAGTGTATGCCGCCGTATAGACGCGAAATCGCAGCCTCCTCTGACGCATGAATAAATGATTCAAAATTCCTAGTTCCTAGTCCAAACTCTACTTCTGATGTATCAGCGAAAGCAAACCCATCTCCATAAATATCTGTCAGTGTAACGGCTGCCGCACGTGAGATTACGCTATGCCCGCTAGTGTATTCTGGAAAAGGGGGTGTTTGAAGTAAGGGTACCCATTTATTATCAATAAGTTCATTTATCAATGTCTCCGGTCGCACAACAACCGAGCGCCATTTTTCGTCCCAGCAACTAATAAAAGCATCAAAAAGTGCTACTGATACTCTTGTGTGAGCGTAGACTGTTTCACCAAAAGAGCTACCGGCCTGCCTTGTCGCAATAGCGGTAATACCCATCCAATGACCGCCTGGAGTTATCTTTTTTGTGGCAAACATCGCATGTCCCCTGTGATGCGAAACGTAAGGGTTACAGTCCCAAAACTTAGCAATATCAACCTGATTTTCCGACATCGTATTCCCTACCTCATAGACTTCGAGCAATTGCCTGTAGAACTCGCTGCCTTCATTCAGGTCAAAAGGGACAGGAGGAACTGGCGGAAATTGTGCGGCCGAATCCAGCACCAGGGTTCGGATTTTATCCCAGTGCGGTTCGATCCCTTCCATATAATCTGGAGGCGTGGGCTTCCAATAGGCTGTCTCTGATCGAACGGTATATTTTGGATAGGTCCGAGTTTGCTTGTATAAGTCTGTATTAGCCCAGGCCAAGATGTGTGCGGCTACTGCTTCTCCATATTCTTTTGATGCATCTAGCTTTTGTGACGACAAACCATCATTCTGCAAGGATTCATACGTTTGTTGCTCAAACGCCATCATCTTGTCCTCAGAGAAAATCAGTTCAGTACCTATGGTCATAAATGCATGAAATGCTGCCAAATTATAATCTACATTCTCAGTCTTTTTTGGCAGCGGGATTGGTGTCAAATCAGTCAGGCGGCCTACCATCGAGATATGCCTTTCTGGGTTTGCCAAAGCGATGATTTCATAAGCGGCAACACTTGGATATACATACACCCTAGAGGCAACTGGGGGAGAGAATATGTCGTACACGATCACGTCTGTCAGTTGCTTCATTGCTCCCTGAAAGAGCTCAGGATCTTGTAGCCTCTGCTGATAAGCTGTATTCTCCTGACACGCAAAACACAGGGAGAGTAATGCGAGATAAAAAAGACGTTGTAGTTTCATAGTTGAAAAAATTAAAGGGCAAAAATAACGAAAGGATCATAATGTATCGGACCCTATTCATTGTTAAACACAAATCACTCTTCTATATGGGTAAATAGCTTACTGTACCACGACACGATACGTATTCGCTAATTGGTCATCGCCCACACGAAGCAAATAGATGCCTCTTTCTAAACCAGAAACGCTTATTGGTCCATCAGAGATTACTCCTTTTGATATAAATCGTCCGCTTACATCATAAATAGTATATCCAAGATCTACCGTTTGGTCTAACCCTCCAATATGAATAAACT
>JBLHTU010000203.1:0-4754 GCA_047627515.1 Cyclobacteriaceae bacterium
CTACATCAATCCAGTCACCTAAGCTTACAGTTGATTCGTTTCCAAGGCTATCTGCTTGATACTTGATGATATTGAGGTTCAAACTTACCTCGTATGTTGAGTCTTCTAACATTTCATACTCGGCCAGTGTCGTCTTATTTTCGAACAACGTGATCTTCGTAAACATATCATCGATGACGTATTGTAAACTATCTGGTGTCACTGCTCGATAGTAGCTGATCAAATCAGCAGAAGTAGGATATGGAGCATCTTTAAACCCCCAGTCCTGAACAAATCTTTTTAGTGCTGCATTGACGCTGTCCTCACCAATATAATCCTGCAAAGCATACATGACCAGAGAACCCTTTCGATAGTGTATGTAGCCTTGACCTTCCACCAACTCCAAAGGCATTTCTTTCTTTTGTTCAAAGGTTCGGCCTACCAGATAGGAGTTTAATTCATGTTTCAAAAACTCTTTGATGATTTCTGGTGAATAGTTTTTCTTCATCACCATCAGCGCGGAATATTGAGAGAGAGTTTCTGACAGCATGGCATTACCCTTGACACCGGCCTCTGTAACTTGGTGTCCCCACCACTGGTGAGCGACCTCATGAGCGGTCACGTAGAAAGGTAAGTCCACATCCTTTATGCCTATTTGCTGAATAAAGCCAAGCCCTTCTGAGAAAGGAACGGTGTTGGCGAATGATTGTGCAAAACTTCGGTATTTAGGAAATTCAAGTATTCTTAGCTGTCGGAATTGGAATGGACTGAAATTTTCAGAATAATATATCAGGGCTTCTTTCATACCATTCATCATACGATCGGTATTGTATTCATGACCTTTGTGATAGTAGATTTCCAGTGCCACTTCCGGTAGTGAGTCCACAGAAGGCTTCCAAGTATCTGTTATCACCTCATAATCAGCAGAAATAATTGAATAGAAGTTCACCATCGGCGTATCCATTTTGTAGTGGTACATGGTACGTGCTCCTTCAGTGACTTTGCTTTGTAGGTAACCTGGGGCTACAGCGATCTGGCTGCTATCTGTGGTTACTTTGATTTCAAAGCTTATCTTGTCTGCATCATCTCCAAACAGACTTTGGCCAATACCCACAGGATTATCTCGATCCATCATGCGCTCTTTTGGCTCGAGGTCCTGCTCCTTGCGATCGTCATCAGTACTTAGTTCAAAGCCAGAACTGTATCCCAGACTAGGGAAGTAAGAGCTATTGTTGAAGAACGTACCATTAAATATGACGTCATTATTAGATCCGCCCTCTTTGAAACCTTGCGTAGTGAATGTCACTTCGAAGTCTATCTTAATGGTATCTCCGGGCTGCATAGGTTCGGGGAGGTCATAGATTTCGTAACTGAAATCGTCAAAACTCTCCGACAGTGACCCGCCAGTAAAGCCCACGGTAGTCAATAACTGTCCATCCACTGATTTTTGGATATGGATGGCGGGAATGGATTCGGTTGTTTTATTCTTGACTAGGTAATATCCTGAGGCCTTAAAGTCCCTCTGCCCTGGATATAGGTCTACTTCTACATAAGTATCTATGATGCGCGGTTGTGCCAGCATTTCATACTGTTTCAGTTGGTTTTCATAGGCTGCACGATCTGCTTTTGAATCATCTGAGTTCTGGTATTCGTTTAGTATGTTGGTGTTATAATAAATAAACCCACCACTGGTCAAGAATACGAGTAAGGATAGGCTAATTGAAACCAACGCCATCTTATTGAGTCGGAGACCGCCAAGCTTCAATCGAACTGAAAATTTGGTATCAAGCCCTCTTACCGAAAGTAAAATAGCTATAGCATAAAGGACACCTGCAAAACCAAACCAATAGATGTTGAACCAACTAAATGCCGTCACATAGTGGCCAAATTGATTCATTTCAGAAAAAGTGCCAAGTCCTGCTCGCGCATAGTAGAACATATTGTGCTCTACGCCTAGCTGGTTCATTACGATGAACGAGATATAGAATAGAAACATCAGACCAAATCCTAAAAATTTGTGGTTGAGGACAGCCTGGATAAATATTCCAAGTAGGATATAAAGTATCATGACCGTAATAGTATCTGTGAAAAGTCCGGCGAAATAAACATTCCACTCAATCACAGGATAGCCTTTGATCAGCTGAAGCATGACGCCACAAAGCATCAGTACTAGTAGCAACGTGACGGACATCAACAACATCCCTAGAAACTTACCAGCTAATACAACATAATTAGGGTAGGGTAGAGCGTCGTATATGAGGTTGATTTTTACATCACGCTCTTTCCAGACAATCTCTCCTGTATAGAAAACCACTATAATGATGAAGAAAATATTAAAGATCCCTATCAAATCAACGGCACGACTAGAAGTCATATATAGTTCCACATCATATGATGAAGTGCCTGACGCAAAAGCGATGACGAATATAAAAATGACGCCTGCTAATGTGATGAAAACAAAAGGTCCTTGTTTGATAATCCATCTGAAATAGAACCACCCAAGACTTCTCATTTGTAGAATCTGAGCCGATAGTCCAAAGACCTGATGGACGACGGGCAGTTCGATGAGAGGTATCTCATCTTCTTGTTTTTGCTTTTTACCAATTTTAGATTTTCTAGCATTTCCTGCAAGGGAAAAAGAAAAACGGAAGTAGGTAAAACCTAGAGTAACAAGTCCTACGATCAGCCAGATGATCCTGTTCTGTAGGATCACACCAGACCATTCAAATAGAAGGCTGTTTTGCTCTGCTACAGTCCAGTACTGAGAAGTCACGCTTAAAGCACCAAGTCCAAATGGATCCATCAAAGCAGCAGTGTTTTGATTATCCAATTCAGATAGAAACTGACTGGCTACTAGATACCCCATAAAGAGGATGATTCCCTGAGCGTACACGAAGACCATATTACGACCAAGGGCTCCGCCAGCAAAGAAGATCGCGGAGAAGATAAATATATTGGGAAGAATGAAGATTGCAAATGGATTCCAGTAGGCTGAAAAGCTAAAAGGATTCAATTTGTCCGTGAAGTCATGCCACGGCCATGGGGCAATTTGGCCGAGCATTGAGCCCCAAAGGACGCCTGAAATTATCACCAAGGTGATGATCAATGATCCGATAAATTTACCGCCTAAGTAACTGAATTTACTGACTGGAGCGGTGAAAATCATTGAGTGCGTTTTGTGCTCAAAATCACGCAATACAGGAACCCCCATTACAGCTGAGATGATAAATACCCCAAAAAACATGATTAATGTTTGTATAGTGGCCAAGATGTTGGGAGCATTTTCCATGACTCTGCCTCCACTACCACCTGCTTGGACAATATCAGTAGATGTAGCTAGAAATGCCATCAACAGCATTATGGCAAAATAGATGTAAGTAGCTGGCCTACTCAGCCTATAATTGATTTCAAATTTGATAAACTCTAACATGACGATTAAGCTTGAAGTACTGGTTCTATAGATGCTTTGATTTTAGAGAAATACACATCCTCAAGGTCAGCGTATTCATTGATAAACCCATCTTCGGGCTTACTATCACTGAGCACATGAATTTCTGGTGTACCAGCGATCAGCCGCTCAGAGATTACATTGAAGCGGGCTTTGTATGAATCAAGATCCTCTTTTGGAACTGCTTTACTCCATATTTTTCCCTCGATTTCCTTCAATGCATCGATTGGGCTTCCTGACAATAACACTTCTCCCTGATTGATGATGGCCATCTGCGTGCAGAGTTCCTTTACATCTTCAACGATATGTGTAGAAAGAATAACTACCGTATTCTCACCGATTTCCGATAGGAGGTTTAAAAATCTATTTCTCTCTGCTGGATCTAGTCCTGCAGTCGGTTCATCAACAATGATAAGTTTAGGCTCAGAGATAAGTGCTTGAGCAATCCCAAACCTTTGTTTCATACCTCCTGAGTACCCACCAAGGTTCCTTTTTCGGTGCTTATATAAATTGGTTTTTTGGAGAAGAGCTTTTACCAGTTCTTTCCGTTCTCTAGAATTGGTGATACCTTTTAGTACCGCGATATGATTCAATAGGTCTTCGGCATTGACTTTTGGATAGACGCCAAACTCCTGCGGTAAGTACCCTAGGATTTTTCTGACCTCATCTTTTTGCTTTAGTACATCTAGGTCACCCAGCATAATAGAACCTGTATCAGGTTCTTGGAGTGTTGAGATGGTACGCATCAATGACGATTTGCCGGCACCATTTGGGCCTAGTAAACCGAACATTCCAAGTGGAATTTCTAGGTTGATGTTTTTGAGTGCTTGCACACCGTTAGGATAAGTTTTTGAGAGGTTTTTGATGGATAGATTCATGTGCTATCTGATATGGTTTTCTGTATTAGTAATGAATGCAGCTGATTTCTTACAAGATGCGAGAAAAAAAGTAAAAATCACATCACGGATTACTCAAATGGTGACAAATATTGAGTCACGATATTTGGTGTAAGGAGGCAAGATAGCTCCTTAAATCACATGCAGTAAAGGAGAGGGGTAGGTCGTAATGAGGTAGAGGCTCTGCTTGAAGACGGAACTCAGCCGTCAAAAATTTAAATCTGGTCGCATTCATAACATTCAAGACAAACTGAGGATTATACGGCTAAATAAACAAACCAGATTATGAAAAACGTATTAACATTCTTCGCAAGTGTAGCACTAATGTGCATGCTTACCTTTAACACAAATGCTCAAGACAAGACAATTGTAGAGTTAGCTGTGGCCACTGAATCACTTTCTACATTGGTGACAGCTGTGACAGCCGCCGG
>JBLHTU010000204.1:0-4667 GCA_047627515.1 Cyclobacteriaceae bacterium
CGCAAAAATCAATGATGCATCCGTTGTAATAGCGGACATCGTTGCTTCGAATGGTGTTGTACATGTGATTGATAAAGTGATCCTTCCACCATCATTGAAGCTCTAATCAGCAGAGAGTGCAAAAAAAGAAAGCCTTTCCATTTTGGAGAGGCTTTTTTGTTTTTAGCAAAAGTTTTCATAAGCACCTTATTGTATGCTGGCGGTGAATATTGGGATGCTTTATGCCTCAATTAAGACCTTGGGGTTTGTTAAGACAAAGTACAGTACGATATTATCTCGTGAAATAAGATCTAACCCTAGCGCTATGAGGAAGCCATCAAATTGAGCTGTTGCTGAAGTACGCGTACTCCTTGAATAGTTTTCAGGTTGATTTTCTGCTTCTTTTGAAAGGCCTTTATATCTAGATCAAAGCCGAGGTCATTGATTGAATCTTGATCCTTTTTTAGTTTGCCAGTGATAGGTACAATGCGGTTTTGGTAGCGTAAGATATGTAGATCTTCTTTTCTGATCTCGTCAAAATTTCTGCCCGCCGCGATTCCTTCAACATAATCCGCTTTTCTGATTTTTGTAATTCTTTTGATCAGAAGACTTACCTCATCTTCTGTGTCTATTTTTAAGAACCCAAAATTTAGAATGTCTTTCGAGTCAAACCATCTGGCATTCACGAACTTTTCAGCGATACCGCTTTCACTATTAACCCAACTAAAAGCGGTTACTTTTTTACCATCCATTGCTCGGATATCACCCTCTCCAGCTATCAGGTAGAAGATGTTTTTTTCGATATCATACATAGCAGATTGATCGCTGATCATGAGGTTATTCTCTAGTTCAAAGTCTGTCTCTGACCAACCATACACATAAAAAGGATTACCCTCGGTGGGTGAAGGAGGAAGCTTCCTACCCATTAATGCATAGCGATTGGGATCTGAGCCGTTGCTGAAAGCATTCATCGTAGAATTAACCCCTATATTTTCTGGAACAGGCTGAGCATTAAGTTTTACCACTAGTAATAAGCTGAACGCCAGCGCGAAAAATGTCGACAATAATCTATTCATAAGCAGGAAGTATTGAGTGCAAGTAACTACCTAAAGGTACTTATTTAGCGAGCTCAGCGAAATAGTCTTTCAAATTATTTGAGCTGAAAGGGCTGGGTGGTTTGTGAATGAAAGTACGAAGACTGAAATCCTGAATTATCAGGTAGACCAGTGATTGACGCTGGAAATTGTTTTTGGCGCTACTGAAGTGCCTCTATTGGCAGTGTATTCACTTTAGCCCATTCTAGGCCTTTTGTGTTCTGCACCTGTTTTTCCATTTCTTCACTTGGATCAAATTGTTGCTCTTTTGGAATTTCAGTTTTGTCGTTGATAACAAGTTCGTTTACCTTAAAAATCTGTTTAATGTCAAAAGTGGAAGCTTCATTGCTTTTAAGCATGTGACGCTTTTTTAAGAGCGTGGAAAATTCCCACTGAAATGTATCAGGATACCATCGACCCTCTTGAAATTGATACCTGATTTTTTTATTAAGAATAGCGTCTTTAATTCCCAGCCCAAAGGCAAATAAGATGGGTTGTAGAGCAATCGGAACGACCAGCTCACTCTGGTATTCGAGTCCAACGATCGCATCTGTAACGATATCTAAATAGATGATTCCTTTTTGTCGCTGATGCTCAACTTGCCCTTTAGATTCAAAGGTGATTTCCATCAAGTCTCGACCCTGATAAGTTAGTCCCAGACCGAAGTTGTACTTGAATTTTTTAAAGAGTGTTGTGTCGAGACAATCTTCACCTTCTTTAATGAGATCAAGACTAAGAATCGTTTCAGGTCCACCAAAATTCGCCTTAATTATGCTTCTAGCGTCTTCTTCATTCCATTCTTCACCTTTTTTTTCTGCTTTCTTTTTCTCTTTTCTGATTTGCTTGTCGGCGTAATTTTTCATGAACGCGATCTCCTGTTTGTCAGAAGTGTTTCTGTACAATAAGAGTTGATGTTGATTGTTGATAGTATCTTGGTAGTCTGGATAGAAGGAGTGAAAAACAGCTTCATTTAGAGCAACGTACTCGCTGTTTTCTGCGAATAGTTCTCGATAATAGGCTTTGGTTGTGAAAGCGTCAACCGCATAGTTGTTACCAAATTTTCGAACAGCTCTTTTGAGATAGTCTTGAGGAGATAAGGGAAGGATCACTAGCTCTTCCAGTTGCATCACCGCCTGTGTCAACCTTATTTTTAAGTTATTTGTCTGCATTGGGATACTCAAGAAAAGATCTTCATATCCGATGTAACTGATTATTATGGTATCAAGAACTTGGTCGCTTGTCATTTGCAGGTTGAAAGAGCCTTCGCTGTTGCTCACGGTTCCGACGGTAGAATTTTTGAAAACGAGGGTCGCAAAAGGAAGTGGATCATCGTTTTCCCCGTCGAGGACTTGCCCTGTTATGATCTGTTGACTCTGGGCATGGAGGAATAGAAGAAAAACGATGGCGAATAAGAAAAGTCTTTGCATAGTGTTCGCGATTTTAACTTAGATGCGTTTACAAGTCAGGAAGTTGCATCATAGACAATCATTTTAATAGTGTTATTGTTGCCGCTCATGTGAAATTATATGGAGTACTTCCAATTTCGATTATCTTTAGATGTTATCACACACTTTTATCCTAACATGAAAAAAATATTCCTCTCCACTTTGACTGTGCTGCTTGTCCTGAGTCTTTTTGCACAATCTGCCGATCAGTATTTACAGCCACTAAAATACCGAAACATAGGGCCCTTCCGAGGAGGAAGGTCCAATACCGCAAGTGGTGTCTTAGGTGACCCGCTTACCTACTATATGGGTACAACAGGTGGAGGGGTATGGAAAACTACCGATGCTGGTCAGAGATGGAATAACGTCTCAGACGGATTCTTCGAAACGGGCTCAGTGGGTGCGGTATCAGTGTCGCCATCGGATCCAAACACAATCTATGTAGGAATGGGGGAGCACGCTGTCAGAGGCGTGCAAACTAATTATGGAGATGGTGTCTATAAATCTGTAGATGCAGGTGCTACCTGGCTGAAAGTGGGGTTAGAAAAGACTCAGCATATTTCAAGGATCGTAGTAAACCCTACGAATCCTGATATAGTATATGTTTCTGCTCAGGGAGCTTTGTTTGCTCCGAATCCTGATCGTGGTATTTATAAATCCAAGGATGGGGGAAAAAACTGGCGCAAGGTTCTATTTGTGAATGACTCTACGGGAGGAGTTGAGTTGTCTATGGACGCCAACTATCCAAATATACTGTATGCCGCTATGTGGCAATACCAACGAACGCCATGGAAAGTCATCAGCGGTGGCGAAGGAAGTGGCCTCTACAAATCTGTAGATGGAGGGGAGACTTGGAAGCCAATACACAAGGGTCTTCCAGAGGAAAAAGGGAAAATGGCAATTGCGGTTAGCCCTGCAAATTCTAACAAGGTATATGCGCTGATTGAGAGCGATAGTGATAAAGACTTAGGGGGACTATTTGTCTCTAATAATGCGGGTGAAAGCTGGTCTCTCGTCAGTGGAGACAATCGACTGACACAACGTGCATGGTACTATATTGAAGTATTTGCAGATCCACAAGATGAGCATACTTTATATGTTTTAAGTGCACCGGCGCTTCGATCCATAGATGGAGGGAAGTCATGGGAGCGAATAACTGGGACACATGGTGATTACCATGACCTTTGGATTAATCCTGATCGTCCGACCAATATGGTCATAGCTAATGATGGAGGCGCAGCGATCACATTTGATAGAGGCGCGACTTGGTCTCGTCAGGACAACATGCCAACCTCCGAGTTCTACAGAGTAAATGCAGATGACCTGTTTCCTTACAATGTTTATGGAGGTCAGCAAGATAACTCTTCGGTTAAAATTGCTAGTATGGCACATGGTCAACGGGGTATATCAGAACGTAATTGGTCATCTTCGGCAGGAGGAGAAAGCGCATTTCTAGCATTTGACCCAGCCAATCCTACCAAAGTAATGGGTGGAAGTTATCTAGGCACTATTCAATTATTAGATGTAGCGTCGCAGACGGGAACGGGTATCATGGCGGCTCCTATACAGTACTTAGGCCGTGCAGCACGTGATATGAAATATTTGTACAATTGGAACGCTCCGATCATTCGATCGATGCATGAAGAGAATACCTATTTTCATTGTGCACAACTAGTCCTTCGGACCCGCGATGAGGGTAAGACTTGGGAAGAAGTATCGCCTGATTTGACTCGTAATATGGATGACAAACAGGGCGAAGGCGGAGGCCCGTACACGGTAGAGGCTGTAGGCGCTGAAAACTATGGTACGATTGCTTACATGATAGAGTCACCACATGAAAAAGGTGTCTACTGGACAGGAAGCGATGATGGTTTTGTCCATGTGACCAGGGACAATGGTGAGACATGGGTCAATGTCACACCGAAAGGATTACAGGAATGCCTGATCAATGCAATTGATGTGTCACCGCATGATCCAGGTACCGCGTACATCGCCACCACGCGATACAAATTCAATGACTATACGCCTGCGGTCTATAAGACAACTAACTATGGTAAGTCTTGGACTAATATAAGTACGGGTATTCCTTATGGCGCGTTTACGCGAGTAGTAAGAGAGGACGCTGATCGCAAAGATTTATTATACGCAG
>JBLHTU010000205.1:0-4664 GCA_047627515.1 Cyclobacteriaceae bacterium
TTGAAGGGTGTCTCAGTCTCATTTTGCAATGCTCTTACTATGTAGATAAGCAGCTTACAACGGAAGGAGAGGAGCAAAGCAAATATCATTTGCTAGCGGAGCTCTTAACGCCTGTGGCGAAGACCTATCCTTCTGAAGCAGGAAAAGAAGCCGTGGATACAGGGCTTCAAGTTTTAGGAGGCTATGGCTATATGATGGATTTTATCTTGCAACAGTACCTAAGAGATATTAGAATCATTTCCATTTATGAGGGAACGACGGGTATTCAATCGTTGGACCTATTGGGTCGTAAAGTGATCATGAAAGATGGCGCTGCTTTGCAATTGCTAGCAAAAGAGATGCAAATTACCATCAAGGCAGCAATGGGTATAGAGTCAATGAAAAGCTACGCCTCTCAACTAGGTGAGAGCGCGCAATTAGTGGAAGTATGTATAGCTCATGTGATGCCTTATGCCTTGCAAGGCAACCATGAAAAATTCCTTGCAGATGCCACTATATTCATGGATCTGTTCAGTACAGTTGTGATAGGCTGGCAATGGTTAAAGATGGGAGTTGCAGCTTCAGATCAGGTAGATGCTGCTTTCAGTGAGAGTAAGGTGCTTACGCTAGATTATTACTACAAGTATCAAATGTCTCGTTGTAAGGGTCTCCAAAAAACGATTTGTCATCCATCTGACGTAACTCTCAGAATGAGGACAGAGCTGTTTTAGCATAAACAAATGATCCAGGGCTGATTTCCTTTTTACCTGTTATCCGGTAACAAGAGGAGTTTTAAATTAAAAGTAAATGGTCCTCTTGTTAGAGAACTTATTCCATGCTCCAAGATCGAGCACTAGCATTTTTCGCGGTTGGAAAATCTGCTGGTATGGGTTGAGTCACTTGACCCGTCACAGTCCATTCAGCGCCACGTTGTAGTGTCGTCATGAAGCCAACGCATTCCATCGAATAGTCAAAGTGACCTAAGGCAGAGTGGAACACTCTTCCCTTACCATACTCGATAGCCATCAAGAGGGGTTCATGTTTTCCGGATCCAACTATACTAGCATCCCATGGAGCGGTCTCAGCGATTACATCAGAGTAAGATGTTGCTAGTATTGTTGCGTTTTGAAAAGGGCCGCGCATTCGAGCGTATAGTTCATCTGCTGTATGAAGCCATTCGGTAGGAAGGCCTCGCATAATGGGATGCTCCGGAGCTCGAGTTGTAAGTACAAACTCTGTCTCCGGGCCATGTGACCCACAAGCGCCTGCAGCGCTATCTAACTGCAGCGCTTCTGCGTCATTGTAGAATGCATATGGACCTGAAGTGCTGTCCCGATCACCCCATGCACCAAGACCAATCATTTCATTATAGGCTTTCCAATCACCCCAAGCATTGTTCGCAGCATGTAGGACGATCAATCCTCCGCCATTCTTCATATAGTTCTCAAAGTTTGTTTTAGTTGACGCTGGCCATTGTGGTGTCAACTCACCAATATTGAGAACAACAAGGTCATAGGCCGTGAAGTCCATTTGAAAATTAATCGTCACTAGTGGATCCTTTGTTCTTACTTGTGGCGCATTTCCGGCAGGATACGTTTCAATAAAATTCTCGTACGCTTCAGGTCTATTCGGATTATATTTCATCCCAAGCCAAACAGTGTCCATCCGCTCGATTTCTACTTCAAAAAGCGCGGTTTTTTCTAGGTAGTCTTTGATAATCTGTGTCGTCTTCGGCCAGACGTAATGATTGTTAGATCCATCAATGATGATCGCTTTAAAAGCTTGTTTTTCTGCTTGCTGCTCATTGGGTGACTGACAGGAAAAAGCAACTAAGCATACAATTGCAAGGAGGGAGGTAGATCTATTCATTCCCTTAAATTAATTCTAATATTCTTCTAAGGATCAATCAGATCAGAAAAGTAAGGAGGTAATGTTTTAATCTTGATCGGGTTGATACTCTAGTAAATCTCCGGGCTGACAGGCTAAAGCTTTGCAGATTGCTTCTAAGGTGCTAAACCGTATCGCTTTTGTTACCAGTTTTAAGGATCGATAGATTTGATAATGTAAGTTCCAGCTTTCCTGAAAGTTCGTTCAGCGATATTTTCCGTTTTGCCATCATGACATCTAAGTTGACGATTATAGGCATGTTTAGATGGTTAATTTACTTTCAGAATGCAATTCCATTCCTCTCGTAAAGATCTGAGCAATTAAGTAAGTGATTGCAGTGAAAAACAGTATTTCGCCGTATGCCCAATGAATAGGCACTGCGAGTTCCAGATACATCAACCATTGACTGCAGACTTCACCTATTACTAGCCAGTAGACCAGCAAATAGAGCATAACGCTCAATGCTTGAGAGGGTATTATTTATGCTACCACTAAATAGCGGAGTCATCTTCAGCGGAGAAAAAATTGTTGCTATCCAATAACCAATATGTGCCTTGAGTGCTGTTACTCCAATGAATAGCAGAGAAACAAGGATGTATTGAATCTTACCATATTGATAGAAGGCAGACACATTCAAACCTTTGTACAGGACCTACACGGCGTCTTTATTGGTGAGACTTACCATATAAGTTATGATCAAAGTGCCAAGTTGGAAGCAGAAGCATATGAACATAATCCAGGAAACGATTTTCATAATTCTAAAGGTGGAGTCTGTTGCTATATTAGTTCTGTTAGTCCCTCAAATACAGCTATTTATTTATAAACAAGAAATAAATATTAACAGTAGAAAAATATTTCTCATTTAAGTATTGGTTCGAGGTCCAGAAGTAGGGTAATGGTAGATATTTTCGGGTTATTTCGCCAAGGAAATGACTTTTTGCGACATGTCTAACGTATGGTGTAGCGCCTATGTACAGGAAAGGGGGATTGATCTATTCTTTAATATCAATAACAACATTACCTCTTTTATGTCCTTGATCCACATATAGATGTGCGTCTACAATTTTTTCCAATGGGTAGCATTTGTCAATGAAGGGTACAATGGCTCCTTGCTCTGCCAACTCTTTTAATTTCAATAGGTGCTCAGTTGTTTCCTTCGTTAGCATTTCCACTGAGACAAAAACACCGTTTTTTTTCATTGCATTTTTTGTCTTCGACCTGGAGGTTTTACCAACGGCATCAAAGACAATATCAAAGTCACTTTCTGACAAAGTATAGTCCACTTTCGTATAATCGATCACCTTTTTTGCGCCCAGAGATACTACCATTGCAAGATTTGACGTGCTGCATACCCCAGTGACAGCGGCACCAAAATGCTTGGCAATCTGCACGGCATAAGTACCCACACTTCCAGAAGCTCCAAAAACCAATACCTTTTGGCTTTTTGCAATTCTGGCTTTTTCTAATAGAAATAGTGCGGTCATTCCGCCGATGGGCAAAGCGGCAGATTCCTTATAAGTGAGATTGGTAGGTTTTAAAGCAATAACACCGTGTTTCCATGCTTGTGGAACGCATATATACTCGGCATATGATCCCGTTTTAAGCATTGTGGTTGTGCCAAAGACCTCATCTCCAAGATTGAACTTTGTGATATTTTTTCCTTTATCCTCTACTACACCAGACCATTCATGACCAAGGATTTGTTTTTTTGGTGCAAACAGTCCGAAGATGAGTCGTGCTGGTAACCAGAACAAAGGAGGGAAGTCTGATGCACGAAGCCTAGCATCTCCAGAGGTAACGGTTGCCGCATGGATTTTGATAAGCATCTCATTATCCTTAGGTACTGGTTTCTCAATTTCCGTTGGATTGAGGACATATGGTGATCCGTATTTCGTATAGACAACTGCTTTCATGTTAGGCTAAATTCATGGATTTTCCGAAACTCACTGGATTAGTACTAAAATAACCTTTATCCCATCCATTTTTGAAACCTAATTCGAAGTTCTTTGTAAACTGAGGTTGCAAGCAGGATTACCTACTTTTATTGTTTATGCATAATCATATTTCGGGAAAATGCGAATTTCTACCTCATCGGGTCGATCCACTCTCCGATAGTAAAAGACTGATAGCTTGTTTCGGTTGTTAAGCTTATGGCTAATTTTTGCATTTTGGAATAGTTGAAAATTATTCGCCCCATCATTTTGGTAAGTGTTGTGATTGGGGTCTACGTCATACTGGAGATCAATATATTCAAGTCGGAAACCAATCTCGGCTTCCAATCATTGGACTTTTAGTTCTTTGATAGTACTCTGCCTACCTCTTGTTTGTTTATATTGTATCACCAGCAGTGGATCCTTTTAATTTTTTAAAAGGCCTTATTAGATAGCGTAAAATTGGCGTTAAAGTACCTTTTTGAAATTGATGCCATCACTATCAACCCAAAAATAGATTGCTCCATTTTTAAGTGCTATAACTTTTGGTGAAGACCCTGTTCCGACTTTGATTGGAAATGAATTATCTGCGCTCGTTGACATGATATCTCCACCCCTAGAAAAAGCAACATACGTTTTTTGGTCATTAGCAGAGAAGGATGGAGACCTGCCAGAACCAATTTTCACTTCAGAAGCACTTGGATTGCACATGAAAATATTTCCTTTTCTTTGCCAAATCGTATTAAGTGCTCCTCGACTATCCGCGATTAGATCTCCTCCATCCATTGGACAGCCATTGATTTTCCAAGTGCCTATTCCTAATTTTTCAGACATTGAAAAAGTTTCTCCGCCATCCACAGAACTTGT
>JBLHTU010000206.1:0-4645 GCA_047627515.1 Cyclobacteriaceae bacterium
GGTTCGGTCCTTCATCAACTTGTGAGACCTCAGTAGCTCTTACTGCTCGTTTCCCGTCAATTACTATGATCCCGATGCCTCAGGACTGACTTCTCAGTCTCCAACTCGTGGAGTCCGACTGCCCTAAAAGCCGGCCCATTGCTAAAAATGTCTGTTAGACATTTTCTTAACGCTCTGTCCTCTCGGTAAGGTAAATTGCTTTCCGGCTAACACTACCTGATCTACATGCTGTCCATATTCATCGAAACTGGGCTATACAAAGATGTGCTTGATCACCTTGTACAACATGCCTCTGTATCAGGAGCTGCGCTCGTTCATTTCAAACGCTCCGTTCTCATGAATCTTCGTTAGTTCAGCCTTTTGTAGTCCTGCTTACTTCAGATGTAACTTCACAATTACCACCCTTGCAGCTTACGCTAAAGCTTCAGCGACACGCGTGCAGCTTACTAATACTTCCTCTCGACAGGCGCATAGGAGACTTTCACTCCATTAACTGTATTTACCATTCAAGGCACACACAATGTGCATATGCACAGCCGGCCTAAACGGCACGGCCGACATATTCACTAGCCGTTGTGCTTCATTATCACAAAGCGCTAACCAATGATTAAATTCTTTAGACAATTCAGGCAACGACTATTAATGGAAAATAAAACTGGCAGGTATATAAAATATACAATTGGAGAAGTTGTCCTTGTGGTCATTGGTATTCTCATTGCATTGCAAATCAACAATTGGAATGAATCAAGAATACAGAGGCAAAAAGAAATTATCAACTTATTAGCGTTGAAAAAAGGTTTAGAAAGTGATCTTATTACTGAGTTTATTCCGGGAATTAATAAATATAGTTTTATGGAAAAGGCTGCAAATAATCTATTGGAAATTTATAGTCACACCGCAACTTTACCCATCGATTCTGTATCAAAATATTTTCATATATCAGTCTCAAGTGAGTGGAATTTTATTTTCAATGTAGCCACTTTTGAAAACCTCAAATCGACAGGGATAGACCTCATTTCAAATAATTCACTTCGCACAAAAATATCATCATTATATAGCAATGAGTATCCCGAACTTATAGCCAGAGGAGATAGAGTGCTTAGGTATTATGAAAATGAGGTACGCCCAGTTTTACAAGATAATTTTAACCTTGATGATTCTCTACTATCAAAAAACGATTTGGAAAATTTGAAAGGTAATATCCAGATTTCTAATCGGATTAGAGGTCTCTATTCACAAAGAAGGGGTCTATTAAAAGTCGCAACGGACATCAAACCGATGGTCGAGTCACTTATAAACGACATTGATAAAGAATTAGGAAGAATGAAGAAATGAACTTCTTTTTTCTGCCCTTGTCGGTGTTCTTCACCAACAAGCCTCTTGAAATCTACAAGGCTTTTGAAAGTATTAGACCAGCAATGGTTAATGTGTTATTTTCATTTGAAAGTACTGCATGAATATTAATCGATGCTCCAGCATCACCAACACCCGAATCCTCTCCGGGAGCGTTATCATCATACTCAATCTCGAATATTAATTCTTCATTACTCGGATCATACACAAACGTCCCCACTTCTAAACCATTCTCAGCATTAGAGGTTACATTTAAATCATTTTCAGCATACAGAAACTTATTGTCAGACAAAAGCATCAAGTAAGAAAATTCGTTCCCATTTTCAACTCCCCAAACACCAATAATTGGAGAAGTAGTTATTAACTCTATTTTATCTAAGATTAAATCACCTTCCAAAAGGCTTAATCTAGTACTCCCCCCTTTTAAGACTGATGCATTAAAAGTCAAAGGAGTTCCAATATCACCAATACCCGAATCATCACCTGGTGCATTATCATCGTAGGCAATATTGAATGTTATTTCTTCTTTACTCGAATCATATGTATATGAGCCTAGTTCTAAACCATTCTCTTGATTAGAGTTGACAGACAAGTCATTTTCTGCATATAGAAACGTATTGTTCGACAAAAGTGTCAAATAAGAAAACTCCTCCCCATTTTCAGTCCCCCAAATACCTACTACTGAAATAATTTCATTTCCGTCAGTATCTTCATTCCCTCCACAACTGACTACTAAAAACAGTAGGATACAAATAATTCCAAAAAATTGACGCTTCATAATTTCGTTGTTACAAATAAAAAAATATTCAACCTATATAAAGATAGTCATAAATTATTCGGGGCTTTTTTCTAGATTTCCTGCCCTTGCTGGTGTTCTTCGCCAACAAGCCACCTAAGGCTTAATACACAATTGCCATTAGAATAATTATTACCAAACTCTTAAATTAAAACAGAGCCTGACCTAACGTTAGCCTTCGTAACTGCAAACCGATAGCTGATGATAGAACTCTTTAGAGTAATAATCTGGCTTCTTAATTGTCCTGTTTTTAGTTGACTTTTCCATAAGATTATAGTCAACCTATTTCTGACGATACACATCATATAAATTAGACTTTCTCCCTAAACTTCGGGATCAGGGTAGAAAAACGGTCATCCTCTTACACCCTTCTGAGACAACAAATCATAATTACTGATATATACTTATGTGTTAACTAGTTTTATTAACTAAATTAGTATTTACTCAAACCAATAGTTTCAGATAAAATAAACACAGGTAAAATGATATTATCAAACCCAAAGTGGCCAAAGACAACTAAGGCCTACCAAGAACTTAAAAAGCAAATTGAGAAGGATGCAAAATTCTCCATGGAACTGGAAATCTCTTTGCTAGTCGCGCAGCAAAAGGCCTGGAGTCAGTTAGATCCTGATTTATACCACGCGCTTGATGAGGTATTCGGAGGTAGTGGTCAAGGCTGGCCAGATTCTCCCCAAGCGTATCTAGACTATATTGAAAAGTACCTCGTACTTATTCCAAATGAGGAGGACAACCCTAATTACCCAGATGCTTGGACGAGTGACGATGAGCAAAATGGCTACAATCAAAAAGTTTATGACTTGTTGTGCCAGTTCTACTTCTTAGTCGATCAGTCCGTGCCAACGCTTGAAGGGACTCTTCAAAATTATAAAAATGGGGATTTCTCCTTTGCCGATTGGCTCGATGAATTTGCCATTGGTTGGGGGGAGTTTCTGAATACGGAGGAATCGCTTAGCCCTAGAACATTGGCTTCTTTTATAGCCGACCCTATGTACAATATGCCTTGGTATATTGAAGGTGCTAAACAATGGAAATCTTTCAATCAGTTCTTTTACCGTGAGTTCAATGGCGCGAGTAAAGAAAATGGTCATAGTCCACTGCGTCCTATTGCGGAATACGGAAATGATAATGCCATCGTATCCCCGGCCGACTGTACCTATAAAATGGAATATCCCATTAATGAAAGGGGGGAGGTTTTGGGCTTAAATGGTAAACCAACGAGTGTTGATCTTAAGAAAACGCATGCTGTATCTACAGTAGCTGAGCTGCTGGATGATAAAGAACTGGCTAAGCATTTTCACGGTGGTACATTCGTCCATTATTTCCTCAGTCCATTCGATTATCACAGATTTCATTCCCCTGTCGATGGCAAAGTAATGGAATGCAGAAAAGTGAGAGGTAAGGTATTCCTCGATGTGAACCTTACGGATGATGGAGAATTTGATGCTCCAGATAGCTCACAAGGAGGCTATGAGTTTCAACAAGCAAGAGGTGTATTCGTGGTAGACACTGGCGGGGTAATGGGTATGGTGGCAGCGGTTCCAATTGGAATGGCTCAAGTTTCTGGTGTTGATATGTACACCAAGAAACTAGAAGGAAAGCATGTGAAGAAGGGTGATGAGTTTGGTAAGTTCATGTTCGGTGGATCTGACATAATTTTGCTTTTCCAGAAAAACCCAAACCTATATTTATGGAGAAAAGATCCATCTCATAACCCCATCCATTTTCAATACGGACAAGTGAGTGCTTATTGGGATGTGAATAAGCAAGTTTGACACAATCTTATGATAGCAGTAATGGAGAATTTCTACCATTATGAGTTGTTTTCTACTAAGTCCTTTTTATCAAGCAGTAAAAATCAAGGCCTCACTTAAAGTGAAGCCTTGATTGGTTATAAAGAAATGCAGAAAATTCAAACCCTACTCATCCTCGATTGCATCGAGGATGTATGACCTATCGGTTTTGAACCGATAAAAGACCTACTCCATCCCCTAACTCTATGTCTTTGTTGTTACGCCCTTGTTGATTTTCTTCACCAAAAAGCTACCTAAAAACTACCCTCTCCCCTTTTTGTATTACTGAAAAAAACGGCTGCGAGGTGACTTAATAATAAGACTGTCGGCAGACACTATTTTTCTCGTCAAAACAATTGCAATTCGAAGCATCATGCTGCCCCGAATTGGCTCGGGGAGTTTCAGCATCCCTAAAAATAACCACCAACTTCGCCCACTCCTCCTCGATTGCATCGAGGAGGAAAGCTCGGTTGCCATTTGAGAATACAGATCTTGAATAAACTTCCTTATGGCGACCTTGGATGCTATAAGGAAGTTTTGATAAATTACGAGAGATGTATTTACCACAAATGTGGATTACACACCTGATGTAACCAATTGGCGCAAGGATGACGTCAACTTGACGCAACCGTTCATATGCAATGCTATATACTTTTGCTACGAACAATAAATACAACCTCAAAAG
>JBLHTU010000207.1:0-4565 GCA_047627515.1 Cyclobacteriaceae bacterium
CAAGCCATGAAGTGAAATCTGCCGAAAAGCGACATGTCTCTTATGCGCAGGCGCTACAGAATCGTTTCCGAGTTGATTGGTCATCCTATCAGCCACAAAAACCTAAGTATCTTGGTACACAGGTACTTGCGGACATTGACCTGCAGGTAGTTAGGCAATACATCGATTGGACACCGTTTTTCAGTACATGGATGCTCAAAGGCAAGTACCCAGCCATTTTGCAGCATGATTTAATAGGAGAGGAAGCTAGTGAGCTTTTTGAAAATGCCAATCGTCTGCTGGATGAGCTCATAGCTGAGGCAAAAGTGACGGCAAAAGCTATTATTGGAATTTTTGAGGCTAATAGTTCGGACGATGAAGTGACGATATCAACTGGCGATAGGTTGCAATTTTTGCGTCAGCAAGGTCAAAAAGGAAATGGAATTCCTAATATTAGTTTGTCGGATTACATAGCGCCAAAGTCAACGGGGATACAGGATTATATAGGTATGTTCGCTGTGTCGACAGGCTTTGGAGTGGAAGAACTAACTAAAGCAGCTGAGCAAGCGCATGATGATTATCAAAGTATTTTGATCAAGGCCGTAGCAGACCGGTTGGCGGAAGCTTTGGCTGAGTATATGCATCAGCAAGTTCGACAGAAATGGTGGGGCTATGCCGTGGAGGAAAAGCTGAGTATCGATGAACTGATAGCTGAATCCTATCACGGAATCAGGCCAGCACCAGGCTATCCTGCCTGTCCAGATCATACTGAAAAGGAAAAAATATGGACTTTGTTAGATGTGGAAGCTCAAACTGGCATAACGCTTACTGAGAGCTTTGCCATGTATCCTGCTTCATCCGTGTCAGGATTCTACTTTGCAAATCCTGAGGCACGCTATTTTGGACTGGGAAAGGTTTACAAAGACCAACTTCGCAATTATGCGGAGCGAAAAGGGATGTCTATTGAGTTGATCGAACAATGGCTAGCACCTAATCTTGGCTATTAAGAACTTTATATCTTAGTAGATGAATTTAATGCATACATGAGCATAGAAGCGATTATCGTTCTTGGAATTATCTTGGTGTCGATTGTATTATTTGCGATTGATAGGATTCCATCTGACTTGGTGGCCATATGTCTCATCGTCGGTTTCATATTGACTGGTATTCTTACACCCAAAGAGGCGTTTTCTGGGTTTAGTAATCCTGCTACTATTACTGTAGCTTTTATGTTTGTCCTGAGTCATGCCTTGCTACAGTCGGGATCATTGCAACGGATGGGGCCTATGCTTGGGGTTTTATTCAAGAAGGACTTTAGATTAGGCATGCTATGCATGATTCTTTTTGTGGGTGTTTCATCAGCATTTATGAACAACACACCTATTGTGGCGATGTTTATCCCTGTCGTGATTAGTATCGCTCATCAATCTAATATCAGTTCTTCCAAACTACTGATTCCACTGTCTTATGCATCTATTCTCGGAGGTACTTGTACCTTAATAGGGACATCGACTAACGTTTTGATAGGAGGAATTGCTGCTGACTTGGGGTTTGACTCATTTCATATTTTTAGTAGTACACCTATTGGGCTTGTCTTTCTCCTAGTTGGTAGCGTATTTCTTTATTTTTTCAGTTTTCGGTTACTTCCTGATAATAAAACATCGGGTACATTGAAAGGGAGTACACGAGATTATATTACTGAAATTAGGATCATGGAAGGATCTGAATTAAACCAGACGACAATAATGAATTCGCTTTTTCACAGCGAGTTGGAAGTGGATATCATTGAAATTAAACGAGACCATAATGTGTTTTCTGTGCCTCCTGGTGATTTTATGTTGTTAGCAGGCGATGTACTTAAAATCAAAGCGAGCATAGATAAAATCAGAGAAATTAAAGATCGTTTTCGTGTTGAGCTGACCAAGACAAAGTTATTGATCAATGAATATAACATGCAGAAGGGGAATACTTCTCTGTTGGAAATTATTATCTCAAAAGGATCAGACTTTGAGAGCAAGACGTTAAAAGAGGTTGATTTTAGAGGGAGATTCAGAGCTGTACCAATTGCAATTTTACATCGAGAGGAAGTAATTCATGACTCATTGCACGATGTGAAATTATCTGCTGGTGATATTGTGTTGATTGAAATTAAAAGTCACAGGCTAGACGTCATTAGAAAGGACGAGATGCAGCGAAATAGTCCTTTTATCATATTGAGCGAGGAAGGTATCATCGATTTTGACCGGAAAAAATTCCTAATAGTTTTATCTGTTTTGGTCGCCATTGTTGGACTTTCTGCTTTTCAATTAGTACCAGTAGTTGCGTCTGTCAGTGGGGGTGTTGCTATCCTAGTGATTTCGCGAGTGATCAGAATGAACGAAGTCCACAAATCGATTGACTGGCGTATCGTTTTCCTTTTGGCGGGTGCTCTAAGTATAGGTGCAGCCATGGAGAAAACAGGGCTAGCTGAGGACATGGCAGCTGGGATGGTGGATTGGCTGCTCCCATATGGGCCGGTGTTTCTGATTGCGGGCTTGTATTTAATTACTTCTATCTGCACGGAACTAATGTCTAATACTGCGACTGCTGCCTTGTTTGCACCAATAGCTTTTTCGATTGCTACGAGCGCAGACTTAAATCCCATGCCGTTTCTGATCACAGTTATGCTAGCTGCTTCTGCTAGCTTTATGACTCCAATTGGTTATCAGACTAATACAATGGTGTATTCAGCAGGAAGGTACAAGTTCGGTGACTTTTTAAGAATAGGTGTATGGCTTAACCTGATCCTTTGGTTGGTTGCGGTATTGTTGATACCTGTATTCTATCCTTTTTAGTAGGTAATCTTATACATTTTGCCCGGAAGGGGCTTAACCAGATTTTTAAATTCAAGACTAAGAAGTACTGATGCTAGTTTATTGACCTGAATCTCAGACTTCCAAGCGATAGTGTCAATCGTCAGCCCTTGTTTCTGATCTGACAGTAATTGATATACGCAGGCTTCTTCTTTGTTTAGCTCAGGTAGATCTACAGCTATCTCTTCTTGATCATCCTCATTGATTGACCAGTTCAGGTAATAGGCAATGTCCTTGGCTTGTGTGAGTAATAGTGCTTTTTGATTTCGGATGAGGAAATTACAGCCTTCGGAAGTAGGCATATTGAGATTTCCGGGTACACTAAAAACCGGTCGGTTGTATGAGTCGGCGATTTCCGCTGTTATCAATGCACCTCCTTTTTTCTTAGCTTCTACGACGACTGTAGCGTCAGACATAGCTGCAATGATTCTATTTCTTGCTGGAAATAGGTGAGCCTCTGGTTTAGTGCCGGGCGACTGTTCTGAAATAATACCGCCAGATTCTATCATTTTTTCAACAGTCTTTTGGTGCAGCGAGGGGTAGATTCTATCTAGTCCTCCAGCTAGTACACCAATCGTACGGAGTCCTTGATTGAGACTTTCTCGGTGCGCCTCAATGTCTATACCATAAGCCAGTCCACTGATGATGGCCGCATGGTAAGGGGATAGTTCTGTAACAATCTTCTTAGCCATCTCTTTGCCGTAGTTAGTGGCGGCTCTCGTTCCTACTATTGCCACAGTGCGGCTGTGGCTTAATGCGTTAAGGTCTCCTCGATAGTAAAATAAGTATGGTGCATCCAATACTCTCTTAAGCTTTGCTGGATAATGAGGGGATAGATAGCTAACCATCTCCATTTTTGAGGAGTCTACTGACTTTGCAATCGCATCTGCCTTTACGAATCCGCTCTTATTCTTTAAGGCATTAGCTGCTTTTTCGCCGATACCAGGTATTTTTAGCAACCTACTCTTAGGACTTTCAAAAACATCTTTAATGTTAGGAAAATGACTGAGGACAAATTTTGCATTGGCATGCCCAATACCAGGCGTGGAGATAAGGGCTAGGTGGTAATAGACTTCATCAGGCTTCTGGTAGGTCATTTCTCATTTGAAATAAGAATTTCCGTACTTTCTTCAACGATTCAATGAGGTCAATTTTCAGATTTGCCTCGTTAATGTCTGATTGAATGAAATCTCTCGCACCCTGAAGGGTATAACCCTTTTCTTTTACTAAGTGATAAATGAGTTTCACATTCCGAATATCATCTTTAGTAAACTGCCTATTTCCTTTTCTATTTTTCTTTGGCTTGATAATATCGAACTCACTCTCCCAAAATCGAATTAATGAAGTCGCTACTTTTAGCTCTTCCGCTACTTCACCAATAGTGAAGTACTTTTTTTCGATTTCTTTTTCTTTGTAGGGCATTTTTTGAATTCAACGTTGAAGATATAGAATTCTTCCTGAATCATCAATGTAAATTTGACTTTCAGGAAAGTCAGATTTGGTTAACATTTGAATTTGCAATGCTGCCCTGTTTTTCGGATCCGTAATAGGGCCATTTTCATAGGTTTGAATATAGGATGTTATGCTTCCGTGCATAAATTTTCCTTGGTTATCGGTGTACACATGCATCAAGGGAGCGTATGCATTTGCACCCTTAAGATTGAACCTTCCATACGTTAAAAAATTACCAAGACTGTAAGCAACGATCCTACCCTTGTATAAGTCAATGGCTCT
>JBLHTU010000208.1:0-4505 GCA_047627515.1 Cyclobacteriaceae bacterium
GAGGAAAACTATGAGCAGATTAAGTTTCCGCGTGCTTATCGGGAATTATCTTCGAAATAAGGGCAGTGAAATTTGGTCGATTGCTTGTCCTATGCTTAATGCCGACTCGAAGTTTGGGGAAGTTTGGTTTGAAATACTTTTTACTTGCAGCGTAGATAAAAGGTTTCATCAATACCAATTGATTGATGTATCGCTAATAAAGCGTTGAAATGCAAAATGTTTTAATATGATTAAGTTTAATAAGCCAGAAACTATTCGGAAGGCTCTGACTGCTACAGTTATGACGGTAGGGTTACTGTCTCCGGTCTTTGGTAATGTTGAGGCGAACTACAGCTTCGGAGGTGACTCTGCTGGCGGTGGCGGGAAGTGCTATCAACAGGTCTTGAAGAATTGTAGTGCTGGCGGTGGATTCACAATTGGCATGGCTATAGCTCCAGGTGGCATTTTAGTCCCTACGATTACAGTGGCGACAGGCTCTGTGACTGGCCAAAGAATTGCGTGTAAGGGACGGAATAATGGTTCAAAAACATGTGAATCAAGAAATTGTGCTAATATAACTTTTAATGCGCCACCAAAGCTTAATTGTAATTAGGCTTCTTTTAGTATATTACCTAAATTCTAATACATCCTAAGTAGGTATATTTTGAAATGCGTTTGGTAGTCGAGGATTGAAGTAAATAATTGCTTAAATTTGTTATCATTGTGCTTAGTTTTTTGATGGAAATTCAGCATAGCCATGGCTGTGGCGGACTTTTAGCGAAGATGGTCAGCGCTTCGATAGCAACAAGTTGAGGTGAATTAAGCTTTGATCCTTGACTAACAGTAGGGTAGCGTCTTGCTAGATGCTACCTTGGTCTTGTGGTACAACGTAGGATTGAATTTAATAATTCATGATACTCCAATAAATAATAAGCTAAGTTGATTTAAACAAATATTGTTTGTCGATCAGCGAAACATGCAAAAGATATGATTAATAAATTTTTTACTGGTGTTGTAATTTTGATTATGGCTATTAGTTGTACCCAAGATGCTAGTGGTCTGGTTCGATTGAGAGAGATCAAAATACCTAATGGAGACTTACAGGAATATATGGATGTTAATCCGATATTAGCTGGCGATAAAATTCTTATTGATAAGCAAAAAAACAATTACCCACAAGTAGTAGATGACTTCTATGCTACTGGAGAAGTTATTGTGTTAGCAGATAAATCCTTCAATTCAACGATTTATGGCTACAACTATAATGGCGAGCTATTGTGGGAAAAAAGAGGTGATCCTGATGATCCCTTCCTATTTACATCTATAGGTTCGATACATGTGTATGAACTAGATGATAAATTAGAAGTTTATGACGACCTCCAATCTACTTTTTACTATTTTTCTTTAAAAAGTGGTGAATACTTGGGGGAAGAATACTTCGACCTGGAATTTAATGCAAAGCACCAAATAAACCCTAATCTTTACGTTTTCTCTAAATTTGGAATAGAGGGAGGGAGTTCGAATGGGAATGATAATTATGAACTATTCTTTGTAGACTCTATGTCTTACTTGAAGCACGAATTACCATACGCTTCATTTTTAAACAAGAGGCCTCTTTTTGTATCGGATTTAGACATCATTGAGACGTCTACAAATGTAACCTACTTGAGGCCTTTCATGGATACAATATTCACGATAGATTCTCAGGATGTAAATGCTGATGCAACTATTCTATTTGAAACTAACCCTCCTCCAAGGGATTTATTCGTGAACCCGGAAATGATGAATCCATCTGGGTTTGTTCTTGAAAACAATCATCCTTTTGTGAGAGCAGTCGCAAAAGGTGAAAAGTATTACTATCTGATTTATCAGTATAATGGAGCAAATGCACTGTCTATAATTGATAATGATAATAATAAATTGATTGCAAATTCTTCCTTAATTAAATCGGGAGATGATCTGGTTCCGACTCCGTTTCTGATCAGAAGCAGTAAAATGCTAAGTGTGTCCTCGCTATTTCAAGAAAGGATAATAAATAAAGTAGTAAATAAAGAAACTATGAATGCAGAGGACGAAAAAATTATAGATTTGATAAATAATGATCGTGACACTTCTAAAATGACGGTTAATATTTTTAATGTAAAATGAAAGTCATTCAATCTTTTTGGACGAGAAATTCAGGTGAAATACTCTCATTGAAAGGTTCTTGGGCTTCCCTTGAATCCTCTCTTTCGTGCTGGGCTTTGAATAATGAATTGCTAAATCGATTTTACGATTTAGAGCTCTATACAGATTCTTTCGGGTATCATATTTTGGTTGACGTTTTAGGGCTGAAGTATGACAAGGTTCATTTTGTTTTTGATGAATTTGAATACCCCTTCGATTCTAGATTATGGTGTTATAACAAAATATACGTTTATTCAATTCAATCATCACCGTTTTTACATGTTGATGGAGACGTATTTATCTGGAGGCCTTTTCCAAAATATCTTTTGCAATCTGAAGTAGTAGCCCAAAACATTGAAATAGACCTTCCTAATTATGTGAAATGCCTGGAAGAAATTAATTGCACGTTTGAACACGTTCCTAAAGATTATTTTAAAATAGTCCCAGGTGAAAGAGTTTTGGCATCGAATGCAGGGATTTTTGGAGGCCAAGATGTCGATGTGTTCAAAGAGTTGAGGGTAACTGCTTATGATTTTTTGTCAAAGAATTTATCAAACATTGGAAAGGTGTCTACGGGATTTCTTAATATTATGTCTGAACAGTTACCAATAAATAAGCTAGCTGAAAAAAGAAATTTGAAAATTGAGTATCTCCTTCCAAGTGCAGAGCCGCCGAATTACCTTGAGCTTAACCATTTTCATAATATATATGACCCTAAGGGTAGGGTGTGTAATCTGATATGATTACGGCTCGGCGTTTTTCAACTCAAAGAAAGTGCCCACACGTGTGGTAGTTTTGAGATGTGAAACCAAAAACGTCCTCTGCATGGGCACCCTTCAAAGTTAAGCTATATCGGCTAAAATCCCAAGCCAACGAATGCACGGGCCAACGAAAGCGACTCAAAGGCCAACTTCGTTACCGAGATGCGGTCATCGCCAAGCAGCAAGCCAGGATAAAGGAACTCGAAGCGCTCACCATGCCGCAACGGGTATTCAACTGTACCTACCCCGCTCAAATGATGACCCTGGCCATTTTCGTAGTCCTCAATGGGGGATCGCTGCGGTGTGCGGCGGCTACGGCAGGCTTCCTGGCAGAACTAATGGGATGGTCCTTCAAGGCACCTGCTTTCAAAACCGTCAGCAACGGGGTAGAGCGTTGCGGGCTTCACGCCTTACAACTCACTCCAGGGGGAATACGTTGCCATTATCGATGCCAGCATCCAGATCGGCATGAAAGCTATCTCTGCTGTTGACGATGAACCATTGACCACTGAAGACCTCTTCGGAGAGAAGTTTGCAGGGGCTGTTGGTGGAGCAGCAGTCTCTGTTATACCAGTTAATAAAGATGGTTTTAATTATGAGGTATTGCTTCGAGGTTATGATGTTAGTCATCTTCCTAAAATGTCTGTTAAGACCAATGATATTTCAATCCGTAGAGTTGGGTTTACAAGTCGCCTCTTCAGTAAGTTCGGGCTTCCGAGGCATCAAATTTGGAAAGGTAGCCAGCGAATTGGTGAGGCCGGAGGAACTTACTTTTCAAATGGGTCTTCGCCAGTCATTATAATCTCCACAAGAGATAATGATGCCTTGAAGAATCTTCATAGAATTTACAAGAATTACAATAAGGTCTACCAAGCTCTAACCAGATGAAGTCTACAGTTCTCTACTCTTTTCTAATTTTCGCCTCTATTACTCTTGCGCTAGGGTGTGGCAGAAAAACACAATCATTTATTCATCTTAATGATTTTGTGTGGATATACTCAAACCATCGTCCTGGTGTTGATTACGAATACGCGGAGTTGAACTTTAGGAACTCTATCGTAATCGTACGTAATTCTCTACAGAACGAGCAATACAAAGTTGTTTTCTTTGATGATGGCCGTATGTTTTGGAATGGAGTAGAGGTTCTATATTCATTTAACCTTCGTGACACAACATTAAGGACAAGACTGCATACGAACGAAGTACTATACAAAGGTCTTCCTAAGGAAGAAATTGAGGAAAACTACGTTGTTAGAATGGCACGAGACATGATAGATATTGGTCCGGAAGGGAGCCTGCCTCCTGAAGTCCTTGAAGCGTATCAAGTGATGATATGGAACTCATATTTCCCTAACCTAGGCCCTGTAGATAGCTTGGCTCATGAGTTAGATCTAGATTAACACGCAGTTCCTCTTGATGCTTTTCCCGCCCAATGAGTAGCTGACCCGCAGGTGCCTTGGCACTTGTCGTGCAGCGGCAATGTGTGCCTGGAATGCACACCCACTCCTACAAGGGTAGGAGTTTATTTTGGAGGTGAAAGTCCTCTGGCAGCGAGTTGGTGAAGCTGCCTAGCAAGCCGCAAGGGCGCGTGAGGTGACT
>JBLHTU010000209.1:0-4478 GCA_047627515.1 Cyclobacteriaceae bacterium
CTGCATCAGGGAAGGGGAACGGTTTTACCGACTCAACCCTCAATCCAGACAAGTGAAAACAGACCATAATGCGGGGGGTGTACGAGTCGTACATTCCACCTTCCGGCAAGGATTGGCTATCTTGCTCAGGGTTCTACCTAAGCTGGTTACAACCTGCCACTACCTTAAGCAATTCTGGAAACGAAAACATCAGTTGGAATGGGCATTTGTGTAGCGGTGTAGGATATTAAAATGGGGAGGGAAGGTTATTAAAGCAATTAAGAAAGTAAGATCTCGAAATTTTCCAGCTTCGCAGCTATCGTCTGATTGCAACTTTGGGTTGTTATGGAACTTGTTTTTAGATCCAGATAAGGTTGGGGTATGGCAGGTTTCGTATAAGGCGAACCTCCCCATATCGAGTAGAAGAAGCGTTGCACTTCTCGAAGATCTAAAATAAATTATAAATGATGTTCACCTTAACCGCCATCTGTTTTCAGGTGATCCCGTATATGTATCTCAAGGAACACAGGCACATATCAGAGGAATTACAGGCGTTCACTCGACACGAGGACTTAACCAGTCTTTGCCAACAAATGGTCCATTCAATCAAGGAGATTTAAGGCTTAAGGCTGGAACAAAAAACCCTCCTAGCGCAGGCCCTAATGATTACTATACTTCTAAGGTAGAAATTTATGGAATCAATTTTGACGCTCAAGGCGCAACCTTTCCTGCTTGGAAAAATAAAAGGTCTACTTTTTTTCCCGACAACTGGAGCGAGGAGAAAATACAAGGAGAAATATCTTACGGGTTTCAAAATAAAGTATACCAAAGTACAAATTCGTCCAATGGTGCAGATATTTATGAAGGAACTATGAGTGATGGAACTCTGTTAGAAATCATAATTATTAATAATGCTATTTCTTCTTCATATCCAAAAATATGATATTATGATAGATGATGAAAGTAAGTTAGTTGACGGGTTTGTGCTTATACCTCGCAATTCAGATTCAAATAGTGTGAATTTGTCTGTCATTTCTAAAGAGTCTGGAATTGCTAATTATTCTGGTGATTTTTTATCTGGCTTCATAGATGTCAATGACTTGAAAGAAGACGTGGTTGATACCCTAAATCTGGTTTTGAATTCTACTCTTTTAAATGATGTTATTGTCTGTAAACTACTAGGATTATACGTAGAAAAAGAGGTTTCGTTTTTTTTTTCGGGCAATGAATTTGATGTCAATGAGCTAAAAAAAAGTGCTAATGAAGCTAATTCAATTGCCACAGCCTCTTTACTTAAAATAGTATATTGGGTTATAGGATACTTAGACAGATGATGATTTATTTTTACAGACGATTTAAATCGCACTTTCTTCTAGCAATTAGATTATGTATAAACCCTTTTTATGCAAAAAAAATAGTTTTTATGAAACATATTATTATTCTTATTTTACTGCTACTCATTTGCCGTCAAGCAGATTGCCAGGGTTTTACTCCTTTGGGATCTATGACATTCTCCAACGGCGGAGTAACAACAGTCGATCTAAACAAAGACAGCTTTCCCGACATCGTTTTTCTACAAAGAGAGCGTTTCACCCAGCGGCGTAACAAGCTGATAAGGCTAATGAATGATGGGGAAGAAATGCTCGCTTTCACGGAAGTGGAATTTACTACGACGAACGAAATCTTCGGAACGCCGGCTGCCGCTGACTTTGACCAGGATGGGAATACTGATATTGTGTTCTCAGGAGAGAGCGAGGGTACGGTGCTTCTTTTTCAGGGAGCGGAAGATGATGGGCTCACCGAGACGGTTCTTGCTATAAAGGGAGCCAGTAGGTTCGCTATCGCTAACCTGAATGGAGATGACTTTCCGGACATGGTGGGGCTTAGCTCCGCCGATGATGAGGTTGTTACCTATATCAACACTAGTGGAACGGGATTTACTCGCGGTACGATTTATGGTACTGGTATCGAGCCGTCTTCTTTCCATGTTGTAGATATTGATGACGATGGAGATGACGACGTGGTGGTTGGTACGGATGACTTCACGGAAGAATCACTGGTCCTGCTAATTAACGATGGTGCTGGAGTATTTACAACTCAGGTGATTGAGAGTACTTCTAGTGTTGTACGGTCAGTTAACGGCATCTCGTCGGGAGATTTGAACGGGGACGATAAGGTAGACCTGGTCATCGTAACCTCTGGTAATTGCTTTTCTTACCTGCAGGGTGATGATCTTAGTTTTAGCAGGACGGAACAGCTGTCTGCCGTTGACATTTTCCGTAGCGTAGTAGTTGGAGATTTCAATGGAGATCGGCGAGATGACTTTGTTGTTGGTGACAACAGCAGCACTGGTATAACTCTTTATACAAACGACGGTATAGATAGTCCTACATTCGAAGCTTCAGAGGTTAGTAACATCATTCCGGTATTCAGTCTTTCTGCTCAGGATATGAATCGTGATGGTGACCTGGATTTAGTGGCCAGTAATGGAGACGTCTATGCTTTTGAGAATGAGATCGAGCAGGTTCCTCCGGTGAGTGTCTCCTCGGTTGTCGTACGGGAAACCTCTATATTTCCCAATCCGGTGGGGGAGGGGTTTGTCTTTTTACGGGGAGAGGCTTTGGAGGTGGGAGACTCTTATGAGTTGGTGGATGTTTCTGGCAAGTTGGTTCGTCGGGGGCGGGTTGATGGCTCTGGCCGTATTGATGTGCGGGGCTTGGCTCGGGGTAGTTATTTGCTTCGGTTGTTTGAGGGGGAGGTGTTTTGGGGTCAAGGGAAAGTGGTTAAGCAATATTAGAAATACTATCTATGATACTTTAGCGATTGAATTA
Source organism: Cyclobacteriaceae bacterium (assembly GCA_047627515.1). Classification (GTDB taxonomy): domain Bacteria; phylum Bacteroidota; class Bacteroidia; order Cytophagales; family Cyclobacteriaceae; genus JAYPLE01. The sequence goes on from JBLHTU010000209.1 coordinate 2,811, forward strand.
CGTAACTACTACAAGCATTTACCCTTATCAATAGAATACCATGAATCGACTAACATTCTTATTCTTTTTAACCCTATTGTCTAACATAGTCCTTAGTCAGAATTGTTATGTTCAGTTAGCAGACTTGTCTCAATTCGAATCATCTTCTCATCAGACAAATTTAGAGTCTACTGCTTGTACATTAAAGAGTACGTTTCCTTCAGAATTTCAGAATGACTTTAAAGTGTTTGACTTTGGATTCTACAATATAAACGAATATACCGTAGGAGGGTTTGAAGAAGCATGGGAGAAAATTATTTTGGAAGTGCAAATCGCATCTCCATACTATTTGTTGTTTGGTAAAACTACAAACGGAGTAAATGCCAATATTTGGATTGATTTTAAGTTACCACAAGGCTCTGATGAGTGCTTTGTCAGGGAAGCTTTTATTGAAACTAATCTCAATCAAATACTTAACTCTGACACAAATCTAGACACATATGCACAAAGAGAGATTAATGCAATGGAAGCTTTAGCTATACTTGGTTGTGAAATATGTGGCAATGAAATTGATGACGATGGAGATGGGTATGTTGATTGCTATGATTTAGATTGTATAGCAATCAATGGGGCACAACAGGACGATGCTGCTAAGTCAAACGATCCTGGCGTTTGCTACAATTTAACTGAATCATGTGTAAGCTCTATCGCGAATTTTATCGAAGATGAAGAAAATGACCAATGGTTAAAGAATAATTTGAACGTATTAGATTGGGGACTCTATTTTATGGCAGAATACGGATGTACTGAAGAAGTTGGCTTTTTTGTGAGAGATGCTTTTAATTTAAAAAGAGCTGATGAGGAAATCAAATTGGATAGGGTTGAAGAACTATATCTTTTCATTCAAAATAGCCCCAATGGATTACTAGCAACTTGCCCTGATTATGATTTACAAACTTACTCAGACCTTCTAAATTTGGAAGTGCCAAATACTATTATTAATCAACTTGCCTCTTACGGAGAGTGTAGATTTGCTAATAGTGGTGTCGTTTATTATCGACCTTGCTTTAGTCTTCAGCCTATTGAATTGGGCACTAGTGCATTAGTTAATATGGACTATTATGCCGTTGAAATAACTCAAATTCCTGATTTTGATAGTAGTGGCGGCCCTGATACTAAGGAAGAGTTGTATGAGGTGTTCAGAGAACATTTTACTAATGTACCTTCAGGGATGACAACTATTACTGAACCGAATTGCCCATCACCGATTTCAACTATTGATGCTTCATGGGCATTTGAACCTTATGAATGGGGAGTAGACCCATCACGATGGGGATCGAAAACAATTGGTGCACGGTTCTTTATTGATGCTGCTGCAAATCAGCTTCTTGCTAAGCCAATAGTTGATGACGGAGCAGTTATAACAATTCAGGAGAACGAGCTTACATTTATAGTCGCTACTATTCTTACTCCAAGAAGCTCTACTCAGCCATTTTCAGGAAAAAGAATGTGGGGTATCCGAACCAATGAAAATGGCAACTGTGAAATATTCACACGTGGGATTGATCGAGCAAAACCCGTAGCAATGTTAGACCTTATTGGAGAAATCTTTGATGGCTGTGATGACTTAGATTATTTTGAGATCGCAGACAGGACTTGGAAAAATTTTCAGACAAAGGTGTTTGATTT
>JBLHTU010000210.1:0-4450 GCA_047627515.1 Cyclobacteriaceae bacterium
GTCGATAGTGAACAATGACCTGATTTAGAATGGTACAATTAAATAGTCAATAGTAGATCTGAGACCACCTCATGTACCCCTTCAAAGTGCACTACTTTTGGCTTTCTGCCCAGTTTGACCTCTACCAGTTGTACCTGCTGATTAATTTTCTCCTGATTGATAAACGGATCTTGGTCCCCTACTAAAACGGTAACATCAAGATCTTTAGGCCAATGGTCAAGAGCTTCCGAATCAAGATCTGGCGGAAACTCCCCAGCCCATAAAATCAATCGATCAAACTGAACGTTCCCAAAGGCGGCAAACCTAGACACGGTAGATGCCCCTTGAGAAAAACCAAATAAAGTGATCGGCACTTGCTCAAACCCTTTCAACTCATTATCAAGTATTGTCTGTAAGTAGCGGACTTGATTGTTGATTTCCGTCTCTCGGTCCTCTTTCGTCATCCAAGTCGCCCCTACTCGGCCACGAAAGCCATCTAGGTAGTGTTTTGAGAGACCTTGAGGTGCGATGATATAGTTTGATAGCTGATCGAGCTTATCAAATTTTTTAATGAAATAGCGTGCCAACATACCATATCCGTGACAGACAAGCCAAATCCTTTTTGTACATGGAGATAGCTCATTTAATGTACAATAAGGGGCTTCAATATGAACTGTAATATGTTTTTGGTGCATCTTCTTAAGGAGTGACGCCTTGCATCATTAATCCACACAAATAGGCACCATATGTACCTAGTGCATATCCCACCACAGCTAACAAAACACCGACAGGTGCTAATGAAGGATGGAAGTAAGAGGCGACAACAGGTGCTGACGCCGCACCACCTACATTGGCTTGACTGCCAACTGCTATGAAGAAAAAAGGTGCCTTGATGAGTCTAGCAACCAGAATCATTAAGCCGGCGTGAAACATCATCCAAACTAATCCAACCAAAAATAAACCGGGGTCGTCAAAAATAGCTAATATGTCCATGTTCATTCCGATGGTAGCTACCAAAATATAAATGAATATCGTACCTATCTTCGAGGCCCCTGCGCCTTCCAAATTTCTGGCTTTGGTAAAAGATAAAATGACGCCAAGAGTAGTTGCAACAACTACGATCCAAAAGAAACCAGAGGTCAAACTGTATTCCTTCAGAAATGGATAGTTTTCCAATAAGTAGGGAGCAACTAGATCACTCACCCAGTGTGCAATCGCTGTAGCGGCAAAGCCAATAGCAAGTACTGCCATGAGATCCGTCACAGTAGGGATTTTAGCAACGCGTTCCTGAAACGCAGACATTTTCTCTTTCAATGTCTCAATAGAGCTGTCATCTGCCTTTAGCTTTTTGTTGATCCAAGAATTACGACCAATACCCAGCATAAGTATAGCAAGCCAGACATTAGCTACTATGATATCGACCGCTACTACCTTAGAAAAAAGAGAATCAGATACCTCGAATACTTCCTTCATGGCGGCCTGATTAGCACCCCCACCTATCCATGAACCTGCCACAGTGGATAAGCCTCTCCAAACCTCGTTGGGAGCTGGAGCATTTATCAGCTCAGGTGCAATGTATGAAAACAAGAAAATAGCAATTGGACCGCCAAACATTACACCTACTGTCCCAGTCACAAACATAATGAGTGCTTTTGGCCCCAGCTTCGCCAGCTCTTTTAGATCTACACTTATGGTGAGAAGCACCAAACAAGCGGGTAATAAATATCTACTAGCTATAAAGTAAAGTTGAGACTGAGAGGGGTCAATTATCCCAAATGATGTGAGCAGTGACGGCAAGAAGTAACACATTAAAAGTGTTGGCACCACACTGTAAAATTTTTTCCAAAAAGGGTTATTGCTACTTGACGTCATGAAAACAAAGCCCAGTATGGACAGTAGCATCCCAAGTACTACGGCGTCATTAGTAATCAGTGCGTCATTCATGTTTTTCGTATTACAGCCACCAATTCGCTAAGCATCATTGCCGTCGCTCCCCAAATGACTTTATCCATGACGTCAAAATAAGGTGCTATCAAAGGAAAACCTCGTACATCCATCTTTTTTTCTTTGATCGCATCAGCTCGAAGAAAATCATCTACTGCACATTCGACGATCTCTGCTACTTCTGCTAACTCTGGTACAAAAGATGGTGTCTTGCGCAATACACCCACAGACGGAACCACTTCGAAATTGCTTGCTCCCACATAAAAAGAGCTTAACTGTCCTATGACCTCGATATCAATGGCTGGTACACCGATCTCTTCCTCGGTTTCCCTCAGTGCTGTTTCGACTAGATCTTGATCTGACTTTTCTCTCTTGCCGCCTGGCAAGGCTATCTGGCCTCCGTGAACACCATCATACTCTGGCCTCTGTATCAATGGAAAATAAGGTCTCCCGTTTTTCTCGTACAGGAGAATCATCACTCCGCTTTCGCGCACTGTGACCGGCTTGTCAAATAAGATAGCCTCTCCATTTGCTCTTCGAGCTTTCATCGACTGATGTGCTTGGTCGCCAGGAAGCGGGTCAGTAAGTGCTCGTCTCAATTTTTCAACGAAAGGATTGATCATGCTGAATACTTAGTTAATGATAATCACCAGACTTTTCCATTTCAAGGATCATGGCAGCATCTTCTCGGCGACCCTGCTGATGATAGACTTCTGCCAGATAACTATGTGACTCTGGTACGTACTCTTCCGCATCTACTGCCTCTTTGAGGTATCGTTCAGCTTGAGTTAAATCGCCATTTTTCAAAAAGAAAATTCCCTTATTACGATAGGCCCACATATTAGTCCCGTCCCTAACTATACTGGCATTGATATCTTGAATAGCCAAATTAAGAGAGTCAAGCATCAAATAAGAGAAGCCTCGATTATTGAGAAATATCGCATTTGACGGATCCAGTGCAATGGCCTTTTCAATCATCAACAGACTTCCCGGGTAATCACCAGACTCAACTAGTATCTGATTCATCGTATTGTAGGCGTTTGGTTGGTTCGGGTCGATGGAAATGGCCTCCTCCAATAGTTGAAGAGAAGCGTCAAAGTGACCTTGATAGAATGCTACATTGGCAACATTGATCAATGCTTCAATATTGCTCCCATCTCTCTCCCAGACTTTCGAAAATACGGATGCTGCTTCAGAAAGCTCGTTGAGATGCGTAAGTACGATCCCTTTGAAAAACAAGTATTGAATAGAATCAGGATATTCTTCTACTAACTGATTGACATCTTCCAAGCTCTTTGCATATTGCTTTGTCTCCTCGTAGGCAGTGGCTCTATTATATCTAGCATCGACATACGATGGATTTATTAGTAAGGCTTGATTATAATCCTGAATGGCCTCAAACGATCGGTCGAGAGCAACTAAAGTCACTGCTCTATTATTATAGGCTAAGGCGAAGTCATTATCGACAGTGATCGCATTAGTATAATGGGTTAGAGCAGTTCGGTATTCGCGTTCACTGAACGAAAAGTTTCCTTGAAGGAAAAAACGATCGCGTTTGATTTCGCGTGTATCGCAACTTATCAACGCAACGAAAATCGCACAAAATAGGAGTGTGTTAACCTTTGTCATTTCATAAAAATAAGCACGCAATGTCGGGCATTGCATGCTTATCATAAAGCGCTCAAAGGTTAAATGTTTTATTTTTTCAAAAGCAGCATTAGTACTTTCGCACTTTTCCGCCACTGCTAGCATCTGAGAAGACTTTTTCGGGATTCCCTTTGTACTTAATACTTCCAGCACTGTTGGCATCAGCTCTTAGTTCCTGAGAAACGAATACGGTGGCACTTCCGGCGCTACTTGCATCAATTTCAGTGAAGTTAGTCTGCAAGTCACCAGCATCGTAACGGCCTGCACTGCTTAGATCAACAGTTTGTCTATCTGATCTACCCGAAAGCTCTACTTTACCGCTGCTGCTAATATCTACTTCTAGTCTGCTCACTTCTATTTCAGCTTTCATAGATCCTGCAGATGAAACTTCGATATCCAGTTCTTCACTTACCAGTTTCGTTTCAAACGTTAAACGACCCGCGCTGCTCAAATCGATCTCATCTATATTCTTGTACGTGACTAATACAGTGACTTCAAGATTTCTGTAATTGTTGTTACCTCTCATTTCTATATTGAGGGTCTGGCCTGATACTTCTGTAATTACATCCTCTAAGTCTGCGCCAGTTACTTCGATAACTGCTTCTTCTTTGCTACCGGCAGTCATTACTACTAAGATGCCCTCTGAGACATCTATTGCTGAAAAAGATGGAAGGTTTCTTGTTTCAGTTGATTGGCCAAATGCGACACTTGAAACAAAAATTAAGACGATTGCTAAGTACTTCATACGTTATGTTTTTTTTTCAAAGACTATGAGTCTTCCTCAAGGTTGCACAGCGCTCGCATTTACTGCGAAATATTCCGACTATATGATGTTTGATACTCCGCCCAAGGCGTGTCTTTGTACTTATCTTCACCTATA
>JBLHTU010000211.1:0-4431 GCA_047627515.1 Cyclobacteriaceae bacterium
GGCAGCCGTACGAAGCGCTTTCTCGATCTTTCTAAGTTCTTCCATTTTGGGCATCACCACATCATGTGCTGCTAGTACTTGCTCCTTAAGTTCTTTGTTGGTTGGCTGAGAATCACTGGGATCTTGACCGCAACTCACAAAAATCAAAGTCAGTGAAAGAACGAGGTATTTCATAGGATAAAATTTAATTCAGTACAGCGTCAGTCAAGATATACATGAGCTGGTCGGTATCACTATTGTTCAATTGTAAGACGCCCGTTATCTCGACCATTTTTGTTGTGTACTTAGCAGGCTCTTTCATCAGTACCTCAGCAACAGTCTCAGGGCCGCCGCTTCCACAAAAAAAGCAAGAAGCGATCGGCAAAGATGAAACAATGAGTTTCTCTGGTTTAAACATGCCTTCAAATGGGATAATATAACCTGGCAATGTGACTGTTTTCCCCTCTAGCGCCTTGATCTTCTCATCAAAGACTGGCACGTAGATTTCTCCGTATTCGTCAGAAGACTTTTCGTATGACACTCCCTCCATGATTTTCCATGTCGCAAACTTGTCAACTTGCCCGTATCCTTCAAAAGAGAGAAGAAAAATAGTAGAAAGAATCAGATATCTCATGACCACAATGCTAGTTCAATTCGAATAACTACTAACATAAAATCAGGCATTTGCGTTTTTTAGTCTTTGCTTTATTTGTGCCTCATGGTGTTTGATATGCACCACAAAAAACCCCAGCATCTGAACCAACGAAATTCGTCCAATTACAGGATGCTTATAGATGGCCTTATCAAGATGCTCCTCTGGGTAGTTCTCCAAAAATGTGAATAGTCGCTGACGCTCTTCTTTCCATTTTATACCAACTTGTTCTAGAGTCAACTGCCCGTCCGGTTGTGATACTGCTTTGGGCGCTTTGAATTTACGCCCTCCATTCATCAGCAGTTGTAAGAGCAGCATACCAAGTCGTGATCTAACTCCCACTGTGCCGACCTTCTCAATACCATTGATTTTCTTTTCAAGATAGCCGAGGCTCATAGCCTCTGCCTGAACCAAATGATCCAGTATTTGTATCACAGACCATACGTTTTCGACAGGCTTATCTTGCAATATTTCCTGATTAATAGTCGATAGGCTGTTTAATATACTGGATGTATAATCGTCCAATTTTGTGTATCCTGCAGTAAGTTCAATGTTCATGACCCGTTCCTATTAGTATTCCTAAAAATTGTAATATATCAACATAAGTATTGTCTCAACCGAGAAATTGGGCTATATTCGGCTCGTAAATTAGCAGGGCTAAGCGAAAAAAATCACCAAAAACAGACCTCCTTATTTCCTGTTCCACTTTTTAAAAAGGTGGTGGGCGGGGAATTATAGTAGGTGAGACAATCAATAAAAGCTAATATTATACCATGCATATTTTTGACATTATTGCTCTGTTTATCTTTCTGGCAGGTTTATTCCTTTATCTGAATACCTACTTCCTAAAGCTACCTTCGTCAATAGGGCTGATGATTTTAGCCCTAAGCATGTCAATTATTATTCTTGCTTTGGGTTATATATTCCCTGCATTAAAAATCGATGCTGTAGAATTGGAGGAGTACGATTACGCTGAAGTGCTGTACCAAGTAGTACTGAGCTTTATGCTCTTTTCTGGAGCACTTAATATTGATTTCAAAAAATTAAGCAGTCTTAGGACTCCTGTTTTAGTTCTTGCTATTTCGGGCGTATTTATCTCTACAGGGGTGATAGGTACAATGACCTATTTCGTTTTAGACCTGTTAGGTATTCATTTAGACTTTATGTTTTGTCTAGTGTTTGGAGCGCTAATCTCTCCTACAGATCCCATTGCAGTTACAAAGTTTATCGAGCGTTTTAATTTATCTAAAGACCTAGAAGTCAAAATTGAGGGTGAATCTCTATTCAATGATGGTATAGCCGTTGTACTTGCCTTGACCTTGTTAGATATTGCCGCCGCTGGTGAAGATCATATATTGACTGGTTTTGATATAGGTTATATCCTAATAGCTGATATTGGTGGTGGTATATTCATCGGCCTTTTTCTTGGATACCTAGGCTATCGACTCCTGAAGTTCATTGATAATGACGAAGTAGAGGTTGAAATTCTGATTACTCTGGCAATTGTGATGGTAGGATCATTCCTGGCAGATTTTATACACGTATCATCTAAGCAGGCAGCAGTTGTAATGGGCCTAGTCATTGGAAATGAAGGTAAGAATGCGCATGTGTCAGGAGCCGCTGGCGACTACGTATATAAGTTTTGGAAGCTGATGGAAGAGTCATTAGCAGCTATGCTGTTTGTTCTCATTGCCATGGAAATGTTGGTTCTACCATTCAGGTTAGACTATTTCGCCGCCGGTTTTTTCGCAGTGAATATCGCCTTATTTGGCCGATGGATAAGTGTCCTTATACCCATCAAACTCTTACAATCGAGGCATAATTTTGCTAAAAATACGATACCTATTTTGACCTGGGGAGCTCTCCGGGGTGGTTTACCTATCGCAGTATCCTTATCGTTACCCGAGTTTCACGGAAGAGACGTAATCATTACCATGACCTACATAGTTGTAGTTTGTTCGGTACTATATCAAGGCCTCACTGTGCCTATGATGATGCGTGCCTTTGCTTCTGAAAAAGATGAAGACTGATTGACTCTCTAACCGTGATCCACTACTTTGGTGCAAATAGCAGTAAGACTTTCCTTTAGTAGACTTCCTGATATAAATCCTCCGATTAGCTTCTCCAGTCCATGGCGCTCATGCGTAGCCATTAGGATCATATCTGCATTTATTTTTTCAGCAAAATCCCCAATTTCTTCACTTTCATCCATCCCTGGTAGTGAATGGACTTCATAATTGCTCAAGCCATGAAACAATGCGAACGCCTCTAGCCTAGAAAGAACTCCCTTTTCATTTGCGACCGTATCCTGAAATACTTTGACTAAGTGGATTTTGGCTTGATACAATTCCTGCAAAAACTTAACCTCAGGTATTAATTCGCTTTGTTCTGACTTCATATCGGTTGGATACACTATCGTCTGTATAGAACTGAGGTCTGTAAACTGCTTTAAAGTAATCACAGGACAGACTGCTTGCTTCGCGACTTTTTCGGCATTGGTATGCGTAAAAAATCCTTTTACGCCCGTCACCACATGGCTACCCATAATGATCAAGTCGGCTGGTTCAGAGACAATAGACTCGATAGGGTCTCCTGAACCGAAAAGCAAATCATACTTAATCCCATCCATTATACCTGATTCTTCTATCAACTTTAGCTGCTCATCCGCCTTAATCTCAATTTTGTGTACTTCATCCACCACATGAAAAAGCTTCACATTCCCATTAACTTTGTGAGCAAATCGAGCAGCTGATGCTATTGCAAAGTCAGCATATCCCGAAAAATCCGTAGGTACAAGTATGTTTTTCATGATCAACGTATTACCAAAGTGATTAAAAATGGTTTACTAAATGATTCTAGTATCCAATAAAAAATATATGCAGTCTTCTAAAGTTAATTAGTTTTGATTCGACATATGAATACCCTGAGAAAAATCAGTTTTCCTTCTCTTTCCATTCTCGCTTGGATTGCTCTTATTTTCACATTGACGGTGAGCTGTGAATCTACCGCTGACCGAAAGTCCGACACCGCCAGAAAATCACCTCGAATCCGTAAGCAAATTGAACTTCAAACTCCTGACCTCAATAGTACCTTTTCACTTAGAGAACCTGTCACTTTTAGGGTCACCCGAAAGGAAAATATGATAATTGATTCTGCTTTCTTGGTAGTAGAAGGGACAACCCTCCGCTTAGAAGGAGATAGTATCACATGGCTTGGTGCAAATCAAGTAGGTAAACCAAACATCAGGATCACAGCTTATTTTGACGGTAAGTCAGAGTCGCTCTATCCTGGTATTACATTTTTGGCACCAACAGCTCCAGAGCGCTACACATATCAGGTCGTAGGCACTTTTCCTCATGATGAAGATGCTTTTACCCAAGGGTTACTTTTCATTGACGGAGATATGTATGAAAGTACTGGTCAGAAAGGGCAATCCAGTCTTAGGCAAGTCAACTATCGCAACGGAGATATAGAACGAATTTTGAACCTTGATCCTGAATATTTTGGAGAGGGAATAGCACATATTAATGACGAGATCTTTCAGCTCACATGGACATCACAAAAATGCTTAGTCTATGACTTAGCACTTAACCCCATCCGCGAACATAGCTATGCCACTGAGGGTTGGGGTATCACCAGCAATAAAACAGAATTGATAATGTCAGATGGCACGGAGAAAATATACTTCATGAATCCTACGGATTTTTCGCCGATCAGAACAATCCAAGCTTTCAATGACAAAGGAAAGGTTACCTCCTTGAATGAACTGGAATACATAAATGGCGAAATATATGCAAACA
>JBLHTU010000212.1:0-4208 GCA_047627515.1 Cyclobacteriaceae bacterium
GGAGTTTGTGGCACCGACGCGCTTTGACCTAACGACTGATTTTATTTTCCCTAGTGATTTTAAGTACTACCGAGAGCCAAAGCAGCAGGTAGTATCTACGCAATTAGGCCCGCCAGAAACGACTCATATGATTGGACAACTTTCGTTTGAATATCAGGGAGAGACCCACACATTGGACGTAGGAAATGGCGGGTTTACCATGGTAGGAGATGGTACTACTGGTGTTACAACCTACGGAGGAGGTAGGTACATCGATTTGAACTTGCCAGCCGAAGATGGTCAGATGCTACTTGATTTGAATTTTTTGTACAATCCACCTTGTACTTTCTCAGATTTCACTACTTGTCAGTATCCACCGGAACAAAATTTACTCCCATTCAAAATACTATCAGGGGAACTGTATAGCAATCATCTATGATACGAGAAGCATGCGTACAGACGGTAGCTCAGGCGCTGACTGCTGTGTCTCTGGGTGCCGAGAGACTCGAGCTATGTGCTAGACTGGAGCTAGAAGGGACTACCCCTTCTCTTCCTTATGTAAGGGAAGTCCTCGAAAAGGTAAAGGTGCCAATTCATGTGATGGTCAGCCCTATGCCGATGCGTCCAGTACCGACATTCATATTCACAGATCAGGATATTCAACATATGATTTACGAAATTCGCCAACTGAAGCAAATAGGTGTGCAGGGCTTCGTGATAGGCGCTTTGAATCGTGATATGAGTATCAATTATGTCGCGGTTAACGCATTGATGAAAGAAGCACCTGACCATGTCTTTACTTTTCATAAAGCAATTGACCGAACCCCAGATCCCTTGGTCTCTTTCATTCAGCTACAGCAAGAAACGAAGGTGGACTTCGTACTGACTTCTGGTGGTCAATCTTCAGCAGCTGAAGGGCTTAAGGTTTTGGAGCAAATGATTGCAGTGGAAGCAAGTGCAAAAGTGATCGTCGCGGGCAAAGTCACGCATGAGAACTTAGCCACTCTTCATCAAAATCTGAAGGCGAGCAATTATCATGGGCGCAGTATAGTTGGTAATTTTGCAGTCTAATGCTCTAAGCCTATGATTCATCAAACGTTTGTACGACTTCGATCCTTTATTCCGCAGATAGTCTTCTTACTTGCATTGATTGGTCTTATTGGTTTTGTACAATCACCCAGATTTGTAGAGGACGCAAGCTTACTTGCAATACCGGTGACCATTGATTTTTTACTTTTAATGCCTCTGGGATACTTATGGCTGATCTGGAGGACGAGTATTCCTAAGTTCACTGTGATTCCTGTATTTGTGGGGGCTTTGGCTTTGGCATTTTTTCTGCTACCAACTCAATTTCATACGCCACTTAATTGGGTACATACTTGGCTTCTCCCTGTTGTAGAGTTAGTGGTTTTATCTATTGTAGGCCGTAAAGTTTACTTCTTATCGCAGCAAGTTAAAAATCAAAAAAAGGCAGGGTCTCTGGATATGTATGACATATTTAGATCAGCTTGCAATAGGGTATTCCCAGGTCGAGTAGGTAGTTTTTTGGCGATGGAGCTAGCTACTTTTTACTATGGTTTTTTTACCTGGAGAAGTCCAACGCCCAATCATTTGCAGTATACTTCCTATCGAAAGAGTGGAATGATAGCTGTGCTTTCTATGTTGATTGGGTTGGTACTAATTGAGACATTCGTCCTTCATATCCTCATTGCTCAGTGGAGCAAAGGGACGGCTATTTTTTTGACCCTTGTGAGTATTTACACCGGTCTTCAAATCTTTGGCTTTCTGAAATCAATCAAAAGGAGAACCATCGAATTAGGTGATAATCAGCTACACCTAAAATTGGGTGTCCTCTCTGAGGTATCGATCAACTATGAAGAGATCAGTGATCTGTCGCTATATAAAAAGGACCTGGAGGAAGAAACCGATATTGTCGAATTTTCACCACTGGGTATGTTAGGTGGGGGACACAACATCCTGTTACATTTGGATAGGACCTACGATTTGCAGAAGCTGTACGGTTTTAAGAAATCCTTCAAAGCATTGGTTTTTTGGGTGGATGAGCCAGAATCATTCTTAGAAAATGTACGAGGCCGGATAAGTCAAGTGAAAACAATAGAAATGTAAATGTCTATCGCAGATCGAGTAGAATTAGCAGATATTTATTATTTTACCTGCTAACTGTATGGTAGCAGAAGAAGAAAAGAAATGCATCGAGTGTGGTAAGGCAATGTTCGGGAGAGCGGATAAGAAATATTGCTCTGATGGATGTAGAAGTGCCCATAATAACAAAAACCTTACGAGTGCCAGTAACTACATCAGGCGGACCAATCATTTGTTAAGCCGCAATCGTAAAATACTCGAAAAGCTCAATCCGGAGGGTAAGAAAAAAGTACACCGCGATCAGCTGATGAAAGCTGGATTTGATTTCAATTTTTATACCAATGTTTACGAAACCAAGGCTGGCGATGCTTACAAATTCTGTTACGAGCAGGGTTATCTAGCTTTGTCTGATCAATTTTTTCTATTGGTGAGGCGAGACGAAGAGGCTTGAAGACTTAAGTCTCTCTACGCTTACCCCAGATTTGTTTGGTAGGAATGGTGACGCTCAAGTCTTCCTGTACCGTAATTTGACAAGACAGTCGTGGATATCCGAATGCTTTTGCCGCCTTATCATGCCAATGTGTAGGGCTTATCTCTTTATCCTCGATGAATACACCGCACGTAGCACAGATGCCGTTGCCCCGGCAGTTCAATTTCTTGGTTACCTCGACGTAAGGGGAAGCACCACCGGCGAGCAGGGCTTCCCTTAAGTTTACTCCCTTTTCAACTTGGACAGTTAGTTGCTGCCCATTTGATTGGTGTATGTAGAGTGTTGGCATGTTGATGTAACTATCCGATATGTGGTTGGTTTCTTTTTATCGGAAAAGCATTCCATTTGGACCTACTCCAACCGTGTAAGTTGTTTGTCGATCACCGGAAAGTCCGTACCTGATCACTTCGCCATTAGATTGGAAAAATTTGGAATCAGTTAGTAATAGGGTCTGATCATCCGTCATTCCAATGCCATAGTAACTGCTAGCGGCTGGATCTGTAAATAGCGGCTCCTCCCAGCTGGGACTTGTTAGATCAACTTCGTAGACAGAAGTCCCACTGTAAGCATACAAGCGATTTTTTGCTGCGTTTAGCGCAAAATTAGCGGAGATATTCTGCCCTAGGGTCAGCGTTTCGATAATTGTGGTATTGCTAATTTTTTGCAATGCTCCGTCATTGGCATTGTTAAAGTCTGCATCGAATCCACCCCCACATAAGACCCATAAAGCACCATCTGCTGCTTCACTTATTTTCCCTGGCGAGGGGGAAGTATTGATGGTTGATACTTCTGTGAAATTGGTAAGATCAATTACTGAGATGGATGATTCAAAGGAGTTACTCACATATAATTGATTCTCGAAGATCAACAGCTCGTCTGCGCCGAAACCAACGTTGATACGGTCTATCATTTCGCCAGTTGCCAAGTCGAAAGAGGTAATCCGTCCTGGATCACTGAAGCTTACCCACTCTGATACATAGCCGAGCGATCCGGCAGAAGTAGCATATCTAGGTAATGATAGTCCTTCGATTTGATACGTGATAGAAAGCTCACCCTTATCAAGGGCATACAGGATATTACTATTGTTGACGACTAGTAATATCAAATCTTCAGTCTCATGAACCGATTGCACTATGTCACCGGGCTGCAAGCCATTATTTGCTAGTGCAAACGCATTTTGAATGACTTCGCCTTCGCTGTCAATAAAACTTAAGGATCCATTTCCTGCACCAAAATTACCTTCGTTTATTACCAGAAGACCCTGCGCATACGTTCCAGGTGGTGTTTCTTCTTCACTTCCGCAGCTTGCTAGGAAAAGCAATGTTATTGATGCCAGTAAATAGTATTTCATCTTACAGATTGTAGTTGATAGTGAGTTCATAGTTGATGCCAGGCATGGCCAGGTTTTCTTGTAGTTCGTAGTAAGTATTGAGTAGATTATTGACAGATAATTGTACAGCTATCGAGGTTTTGCTAAGCTTGAATACATGGTTTATTTGGCTATCCAAGAGGTAGAAGCTATCAAGTGCTGTAAAGTCATCGTTTGAAAGGTTTGTGAACCTGCTACCAGTAAAACGTTGTCGAATACCAAGCTCGGTGTTTTTGTAATTGAGGGTTTGATGCCATTGACTTTGCC
>JBLHTU010000213.1:0-4146 GCA_047627515.1 Cyclobacteriaceae bacterium
TGATTAAAATATTAGTAGAAGATAATGAAAAACAAACTGACGTTGGTCATTGATGTTTGAATTCTCGGAGAAATTCACGCTGAATATCGTTTTTCTTTAATCTTTGTAAACTCAATTTGCCTATTTTGCGACAGCCATTTGTTAACGCAAAATTTACTTCAACAATTTATGAGCACAGAAATTAAGAATGTCTACATAGTCATAATGGCAGGCGGAACAGGTACAAGATTTTGGCCGTACAGCAGAACAGCAAAACCTAAGCAATTTTTAGATGTGCTTAATACTGGTCGATCGCTTCTTCAGATGACTTATGACCGCTTCGCAGAATATACATCTCCAGATAAGATTCTAGTGGTTTCAAATGACCACTATGGTGATTTGATCCGAGAGCAACTACCGGAAATTGCGGAGGAGCACATACTGCTAGAACCGATCAAACGGAATACAGCGCCATGCGTCGCCTATGCGGCTTATAAAATCAAACAAAAGGACCCAAATGCGATTCTAGTCGTTACTCCATCAGATGCTGTGATTTTTGATATCAGCAGGTACATTGAAAATATTGATCTAGCAGTTAAAGGTGCAGAACAGTCTGAACGCCTGATTACGATCGGAATTCAACCAACAAAGCCTGAAACAGGTTATGGTTATATACAATTTCTAGAAAGTGACGAATCAATCAAACCGGTCAAGACCTTTACTGAAAAACCTGACAAAGATCTAGCCTTAAAATTCATAGAAAGTGGAGACTTTGTGTGGAATGCAGGCATATTCGTTTGGTCATTATCATCGATTGTCTCCGCTTTTGAAAAACATCAACCTGAGGTTGCTGATGTTTTTAATAAAGGAGCCAGCAGCTACTATACTGACAGAGAAAGTAACTTTATCAAAGAAGCTTATGCCGTAACGAAAAGTATTTCGATCGATTACGCCATCATGGAAAAAGCAAGTAATGTATATGTGCTACTAGGTGATTTTGGTTGGTCTGACTTAGGTTCATGGGATGCTCTGCATGAATTGCTGCCGAAAGATGAGGATGAGAATCACACGTCCAAACACACGATTACCTACAATTCGGCCAATAATTTCATCAAGGCTGAAAAAAACAAACTTGTAGTCATCAGTGACCTAGAGGGTTACTTAGTTGCAGATGTCGACGATGTGCTGCTGATTTGTAAAAAAGACGACGCAATCCGGTTCAAAAACCTAGTCAGCGATGTGAAAAACGAAAAAGGTGACAGATTTATTTAATACGCTGGCGAAGTGCTTCGTACATAAAGATCGCACCCGCAGCTGAGACATTCAGCGACGCAATGCTTCCTGCCATGGGTATGAAGCATTGCTCATTCGATTGAGCCATCAATTCAATAGAAACGCCATCCTCCTCTGAACCTAAGATCAGAGCCAAAGGCCCATCCAATGTAGCTGTATGAAGTGGGGTTTTCCCTTTTTCGCTACAAGCGACCAATTCTAAACCACTTGATTGAAGGTACTTAGCCGCTCCTAATATATCTTCTACTCGACAGACTGGTATTTTTGCTAATGCCCCTGCTGACGTTTTCATTGCATCTGGGTTAACCTGAGCCGAATACTTCATGGGTATTACAATGGCATGAACGCCACTTGCCTCGGCTGTTCGAGCAATCGCACCGAAGTTGCGTACATCTGTGATCCTGTCTAGTAGTAAGACAAAAGGAATTTCACCCCGCTCAAACACCTGAGCAACCACCTCTTCAATATGGTGATGTTTGACTGGGCTAGCGAAAGCCACAACCCCTTGGTGGTTTTTCGTCGTAAACCTCTTGAGTCTTTCTACTGGCACCCTTGAAACCGGAGACTGCGTATTCGGTAATCTCTGCAATAGCTCTAGAATCAGTTCGCCTTTCAGGTCCTTTTGAATGAAGATTCGCTCCAAGTCTTTGCCTGCATCAATCGCCTCTATGACAGCTCTAATGCCATAAATCATATTGGAGGTATCTGTTTTTTCCTTCATCTGTTATTTCTGATAGTTCTTACAGCAGATAACCAGTCCGATGCGTAGGCCTCTCGCCTAATCAAGACATAATGCTGATAGGCAAAGAGATTAGAAATAATCCGAAATTCAAACTCAAGTCCTGCATCATATCTCCACACCTCTCGCCAATCTTCGCGGTACACCGCCATCGGTGTTCCAAAAACAATCAATATCATCCCAGGATCCGTCTTCCAACCAGGCTTATAATTTGTGAAATATTGATTAGCCCGGGTCACATTTGTAAAATACAGTTTGATGGCTTCTGCAGCATTTCTTTTCAGTGGGTAAAGACTAAGCCAAAAATCATCAAGGGCTTTTTTCCTGTCTTTAGACTGAAACATTTTAGCAGATTCTGAATCGCGGGAAATATATTGCAATGATTCAGTCAGTTTATCCACCGTCGCGAACTTGGGGAAATCATTTGTCCCCTGATAGTAGACTCTGGCGGCACTGGAGTTGGTATCGGACTGAATCAAATAAAAAAAATCTGACGAAGTAGCTAGTAAGCCCCCTTCTATAGAAAACACACTATCAATCTTGAGACCTAGAGAGACTTGATAAGTCGTCTGCATCGGTGGTGACGCAGGACTGAATAACTCTCTGTAGCGGTATATAGTCAAACTAGAATCTGTGTCGACTAGCACTCCCTCTGTCGATTCCATCGATTTGAGGGTAAAATCAGGTAGACTCACCTCTTCATAAACAAGCTGAATAAAAAAATAATACGAAATAACATCCCTGTATTCTATCACCAAGTATGTATCTAACGCAGAAGAAGTTGTTTGAGCGGAAGCTCCTTCCTGATTCAAAACGACGTTAAACCTATCAGTAACGATTGTGTGTTCTGATGAAGTCAAACTTGCTTGTTGATAAATTATCAAAGAATCGATAGAAAAATTTTTTGCGTGAAGCGAAAAATCAACTGTAAAAAGTCCCCACTGACAGGAAGAATGCTCTTCAAATACAACTGCAGCATCTGACTCATACCAATATGAAGTATTATGTTTACTCAAGTCAATTGCCAAACTATCTAGCTGAGACATGATCAAGATGAAAAACAATAATAGTGTATTGTAAAAGTTTACAGGCAAAGCGCGTAATTTTGATTTCTTTGTGCAAAAATACAGTATGGCTGTTTATACTACTGAAATTACTTCGGACCAGATTACATCTGACAATCCAATTCATCAAAGACTGCTGCAAGCATACCACTTGGCTAAGCCTTATATCAAAGGGGACTTATTGGAGCTTGGCTGTGGAGAAGGGCGTGGCATTGGTGTAATCGGACCATTGGCCGATAGCTATTCTGCGATTGACAAAATCAAGCCTATCGTGGAGCATTTAGCTACTCAATATCCAGACTATGAGTTTATCGATGGGCATTTCCCCCCGATGCCTTATGAAGACAATCGTTTTGACACTATTGTGACTTTTCAGGTCATTGAGCATATCCAAAACGATCAACTTTTTCTCAAAGAAATACATCGCATCCTAAAACCAGGTGGTAAGGCGCTTATAACCACCCCTAATATCAAGATGACTCTCACACGCAACCCCTGGCATATAAGAGAGTATACAGCAGATGAGCTAAACGGTCACTGTAAGAGATACTTTGAGCATGTTGAGATGAAGGGTGTCGCAGGTAATGAAAAAGTGATGATATATTACGAACGCAACAAAGCCTCTGTTGAGAAAATAACTCGATTCGATATCCTCAATTTGCAATATCGTCTTCCTGCAAGTTTGCTACGAGTTCCATACGATCTACTGAACCGATTCAACAGAAAAAGCTTACAGAAAGAAGCGGACGATTTAGTAAAAAGCATAGAGCATGACGATTATTTGCTAACGGATCAATCAGACCAAAACTTGGACTTATTCGTTGTTCTTACCAAGTAAATTTAAACAGATATGTTATTGAGTAATTCATGTTTTAATTTCAAAGTGCATGTATTTCAATCCAAGCCCTAATCGGTCAAAAAGTGCACTCTCAGATCCCTGATCCATGAAATTTACCCCTCGCTTTTCTATAGTTCTCTTTGCTCTTATCTTGTTTGCTGCAACCGAAGCAACCGCTCAAAGTAAGAAAAAGAGGAAAGCTCAATTAACGACAGTAGTTACCACTGCTAAAA
>JBLHTU010000214.1:0-4123 GCA_047627515.1 Cyclobacteriaceae bacterium
TCGGCAGCTACTTGAGATCGCTACTTCTAGATCATCATGATACCTTGGGTAAAAAAGTGGCAATTCAGTAGGGATAAAAAAAATCTGTACCATCTTTGACAACATGCTTTATCGACTGGCATGTATGCTAATTTTCAGCCTTTGTGTTGCACTTTCTTCAAATGCGCAAGAGGCCTTCAGTGTCACGCCTAACAAAGGGGAAGGCATCTTTGAATTGCTGGAGCGCCACGATATCCCCAAAGATTTTGCTCAGGATTTTATCAAGGTGAATAAGTCAAAACTTGGAGCAAAGGATGTATTGCTGTCTGGGTTTCAATATGAGCTAAGAAAAGCATGGCAGGTGATCGAAAAGGAGGAATGGCGGACCTACAGCATTTTTGGCAAGAAGCATGAAAAAGTAAAAATCATTGATCAAAGCCTCAAAGGAGGTGTCTTTTACTTGGTCTCTGGTCATGGAGGGCCAGATCCTGGTGCAGTTGGTAAAAAGCAAGGTAAGGAGCTGTGTGAAGATGAATACGCCTATGACGTGACGGTCCGATTAGCAAGATGGTTGATAGAGCGCGATGCGCTGGTGTACTTGATCATCCGCGATGACAATGACGGTATCCGTGATGAGGCTTATCTAAAATGCGATAAGGACGAATACGCCTACACTCGCGGTAAGGTGCCTAGAGGGCACAATGATCGACTTATTCAGCGTACCGATATAGTTAACAGTCTGTACAAACAAAACCGCTCAGCAAGCTACCACCGGATGGTAGCCATACACGTTGACAGTCGGTCTAAGAAGGAAAATGTAGATGTCTTCTTTTATTATCATCACTTAAGCAGTACCGGAAAGCAAGCTGCTAATGATCTGCTTTCTACGTTTGATTCAAAATACCAAGAGTATCAGCCCAATAGAGATTACAGGGGCAATGCCACGGACCGAAGTGGGCTTTTCGTTTTGAAAAACACCAACCCACCTGCTGTGTTTATCGAGTTAGGTAATATCACCAATGATAGAGATCAGCGAAGGTTTCTTATTGTGGACAATCGACAGGCTTTGGCCAAGTGGATTGGAGAGGGTCTTAAGAAAAATTTTGAACGTGGCCGATAGGTTACTGTTCCGCTCGGTATAGCCATTCGATGCCGTCATAGATGGCTCTAGGCAAAACCGAGTTATGATTTGCATCAGCATATATCAATGCTTGATGATCAATGTCCGACGGTTTCAGTTTGTCTAGGAGAGCTTTTGAGGGTTCTTGTATCAATCGATTTTCGTTTCCGCCGTAGGAGACAAATAAACGTTTGCCCTTGAGCTCGTTCAGTTTTGCACTATCCAACTGATTAAGCGCATTCTGCCCATCCCACCACAAGGCCGGCGAGATTAATAAGTAGTTATTTATGATCGGACTTGCTTGTAAAAAGGCATACATACCAAAAAGGCCCCCCAGAGAATGTCCAAGCAGGGTAGATTGGCTCGCATCGATACTGTAGCTTCTTTTAAGTGCGGGTGACAAACGATCCTCCATAAAGGTCAGAAGCCCACTTGCGCCACCTGTATTTTCATGGTTGACGATTTGAGTGCCCATCATCATCGTGATCTTCGATTCTTTTTGGCCGAAAGGCGTCGGTGTCAGATCGTAGTTTCGCTGTCGATGCCAAGCATCTTCATTTCCTTCACGATAAATACCAACTAATATCACAGAAGCCACCTTTTTTGACCTATTGGCTATTTTATATGAGCCTTTAATAAGTTCATCTAACCACCAGGCATCCAAATAGTAAAGTACAGGGTATGACTCACCTACTTGATAGTTATACGGAAGTGTCACGTCGATCGAGTAGGAGGTAGAGTCTTCGGATAGTAGCTGAAAAGTCTCCGTAAAGTTTCCTGAGTGAGAGATAGAAATTGATTTAGTTTGAGCAAAGCAGAAGCTAGAGAAGGACAGTAGGATTGCGCTTGCCGCAAAAGTCAATTGAGTACGGTTTGATAAGGTCATGAGCGTTTTGAAACTAATGATATAGGTCGTGTGAGCAACAGGAACCAGCTTTGATAGTTCTAGCAAAATAGGTGGAACATATGATTGGCTTGTTACACACCGAACTGCTTCAGATGATAATTTATATGAATATATGACAGCTTCAGCCATTCTTTAGCCGTCATTGAACCAAAATAGGGATGAGATAGCCAATCATTATCATTTGTTGACTGAGCCGCACGTTCAATGATTTCAAGTAGCAGTAGTTTTTCTGCCTCAAAATCATACTTGCCGCTGCTTCGTAGCACTGCTGGTGTAAATGAGTTTCTAGGAAAGCTTTTGAGTAGATCAAGGATCAAGGCCTTGACAATGGTACGGGTTAAAATATTGCTACGATCAGGGTACTCGAAGTAACCAAGTCCACAGCCGATTGCCCGATTTAAATGATTTAACATTTGGCTGGAAGAGAAAGAGCCCCATTGGGGCTCTTTCTCTATTGTTAATACTTTTAGACGTGCGATCAGGTTTTCTTTATTGCCTAGATAATCGAGACTGTGTTTCATGCTCAGGAACTTACTTCAGCTCATTCACTTGCTTGGAAAACTCTCACATAGTCTACAACTAGCCTTTTAGGGAATCTAGTAGTAGCATCAGGGTTTCCTACACGATTTCCCCCCACAGCTATATTAAAGATCATAAAGAATTGTTCTTGGAATTCTGAGAGCGACTCAGGTGAAATATCGATGGTGAAGTACGATCTGTCATCTACAAAGGCGCGAATTATTTGCTCATCCCACGTGATTGAAAAAACATGGAATTCGTCATCAAAGTCACCTTCTGGGAGCGTGTAACTAGACCCAAATTCAACTCGTCCTGTAGGCTCGTTAGAGTTTACACCATCATACCAGTGACAGCTAGATTTGACAATATTATCACCGTTTCCAGCGCCTGTTCCACCGAATAATTCCACGATGTCTATTTCACCGCATTTAGGCCAGCTCACTTCATCGATATTAGCACCAAGCATCCACAGTGCCGGCCAGATACCTTGTCCTGTTGGCAGAGCGGCTCTAATGTCTATGCGACCGTACTTGAAGTCTTGTTTTCCTTTTGTGATGATCCGGGATGAGGTATATTCAGCATTTTCAAAAGATTGGCTCCTTGCCGTAATTACAAGGTGACCGTCGAGTATGTTAGTATTTTCTTCTCGATAATACTGAAGCTCCGCATTGCCCCAGCCATTGTTACCGCGGCCTATTTCGTGCGTCCAGTTATCAGTATTAAGTGTTTCACCCTCAAACTCATCTTGCCATATCAGGTTGTAACCTTCATAAGCCAGTGGGCTTTCGAATCCAGTTTCAGGAATGATATTGAGCACGGGGGTTGTGCTTTCCTCATCACCGCATGAGATCAAAAGGCATGATGCTACCGTGAGAGCAAGAAGAATAAATGCGGATATTTTTTTCATGGATTAAAGTTTGAAGTTGCGTAAAAAACAAAAAGCCCACATCTGTGGGCTTTTTGTTGTATTAAATATTGTATTATTTCTTAACTAGGTTGTATGTCCACCATACGCCAGAACCAGCTTCGATGTCTAGTACCATTTTAGTATCTGTGATCGAAACAACATTTAACGTAATTGATGTAGCAGCTCCATCTTCGCCATCATTAGTTACTTTAGCTAGTGCGATCCAAGCACCTGCACCAGTAATTGTAACTTCAGTACCAGCTTCGTTAACTGAGTAACCGTAGTCTCCAGAAACATGAGGAGCAACAGGTGCGCCACACTCTTCTGCTTCAGCTTGCCAAGTTTCTAACCAAGTATCTGCACCTAGATCGATAGTATACACTCCGTCAGCAGCGAAAGTAAAAGTATCATCCATTGCACAAGTTCTTAGGTCTACAGCATCCTGTGGGAAATTCCACCACTCTACGCTTCCTTGAGCTGGTCCGACACCTAATGCGCCAGCACCATCAAGTCCCCAAGTTCCAAGAAATGGAGCTTCTGGTCCTTCCACTACTTCTTCAGCTTCTGGCTCATCATCTTCTGAGCAAGCAGTGAATCCTGCAACAGCTACTAGAGCTAATGCGAAAAACAAATTTTTGGTCAACGTTCTTTTGACGAATTCCAATGTTCCCTCTTTTTTCATACTAATTTT
>JBLHTU010000215.1:0-4058 GCA_047627515.1 Cyclobacteriaceae bacterium
CACTCAGGCCAGGTTCAATTTTAGTAACTTGTATTTTGAGTTCAGCGAAAGTCACCCGAGAAAATAAGACTTTTTTGCGAAATACCCCTTTAAGCACCCTGAATAGTTACATATGATCAAGCATAGACAAATTACCAAAAGATCATTTTTTATCCTTTCTAAAAAAATCCATAATTGGTATTACCTCGCTATTTTTTTGATAGTACTCAATATTATATTCTACTTCCTTTTCTACCCAATTGATAGGATAATTAACCCATAAGACATCTCTTTTATTATCACTCAAAAGGAAAATTGAAGCCTTCTCCGGGACTTGCACTCGCCCAATCAGCTTAATGTTGTCAGATACATCATATAAATACCCTGATAATAAATTTAAAATCACCTCCCCCCTTTTCCATGTGTGTAAATGTATGTCCCCTTCAAAGAACATACTATCAACAACATTCAACGTCTGTATCCCTTCCTCACCTTCTATTGTTGGAAATACTTCAAAGTCTAATCGCCCAATTGAAGGTCTTCCCCCAAGAAGTATCCATTTCTGCAATGACTTTTGTACTCTAAAAATAACCACAATTGAGTCCATAGATGAATCTTCGTACCTAAAATCATATGCCCAAGACTGCATATTTCTTTCACTTGGAGAGCCATCGTACCTATTGTAGTTACGTTGAAAAGGAAAGAACATCATGTTCTTTTTATTTATCGCTCGAGGAAGTCCCAAGGCTGCAATAGCAATAGATCTACTACCATGAATTTCTGTCAAGCTATCAATTAGCCTTATTTTTTGATCTTTTACTGCCAAAGAATCTTGTCTTTCAATTTTGAACTTGTGGAAAACAGAGGGGCCAAATCGACTCGAAAAGAATTCATTTGAAAGTAATGTGTAATGTTCTGTTGAAACATCCCATTTCAATCGAAATAAATTACTATTAGAGTTAGGAACGTATGTAAACTTTCCAGTATCACTTAATCCTGCAGTAGTAAAAGAGTACTGTTTAATTTTGTCAGATTTCCCAATTTTTGTAAACAATGAATGGATAATACCATTAGTGTCAATGTGCGCGTATTCTACCTGCGCATTACAGTCTGAATAGGCAAAAAAGAAGTAGTAGAACAGGATGTAGTAAGTTCGCCTAGTCATAATCAAGATCATCAACATCACTTTTGTTTTCTCTAATATACATATAATACAATTCTTCTCCTGAAATGGGATCAACATTCGTCTGTACAATATAGAAAGCTTCAATGGCACTCTCTTCAAATAGCTTTTCATTTTGATACTTTTTCCCATACGATGCGTCATAGACAACTCCGTCAATAACACTGTTAAAATGACTTCCAAAATCTGCGTAAGGTGTATTCACTCCTTGTCCAGGAAGACCTTCAAGTTTAATCACTTGCGGAGTTCCTAAGAAATCATAAATAGGCGAACTTCCGTTTCTTTCTATTCTAATATCTGCACCAGTAATATGTTCACTAGGATTCAGTGCTTCTACTTGATTGACATGTGTAAAATAGCTGTCTGGGAATAAAGGAGAATTTGATAAACTCCAGTTTTTTACTAGAATCAATTCACCTGTATTATCGGGATTTATTCCAGATGCTGGTTGAATATAATTCCGCTCATAAGTTATTCCATGTGCAAGAAGTATGTTCTCTAACAATACGGTGAATGCACCACATTGACCATCTAATTTATTGTCCCTCACTATGCCTAAACCTGAAGCCTCGACGTCAGGCTTGTCATAGTAAGTCAAAATACCATCCTCCTCAACATCTTTAAACATCGACAGTTTTAGTCTTCTTGTTGTGAATCGCGCCCATATCTTTTCAATAAGCATGTTTTGTGACATTGCTCCTTCACCCTGATTACAACTAAATCTTAGAATGAAATCTGGCGTTGCAACAAACTCTACAACAGGTTTTCTTAAGGTTATGAACAATTCATTCCTGGATGTAATAAGTTTGGTATTTGTATTTGTATTCGGTATTTCTAAATACCAATCTATACTGAAAGATTCAACATGTCCAACATGATTTAATGGTAACATAAATTCATAAATATCCGCTTCTTGAAAAACTACAAATCCGTTTTCTACGACTCCTTCGTGTTTAACTGTTTCATCCTGGCGTCTTGCTATCAAACTAACAATCATCCCGTTTGGCCTTCCAATAGCCTCGACTATAGGTTTAATTTTCGCCTTTTCAGTGTAAGGATAAGCTATAGGTTTTGAAACTTCCACTCCCTCCTCATAAAACCATTCGGGCGAATCAGGATAAATATCTTCTATAAAGACAGATTCAACGAAGTTCAAACTCTTTATTTGAAAGTTAACAGCAAGCAGCGCCTCCAAAGTCTCCAAAGTAGCCAAACAATAATCCCGAGACCCAACCAGAGGTCGCAAAACATGTTCCGAAATTCGTTCCAAAGAACTTACAGGAAAAAGCTCTGCCAACGCTGAAGAAGCCTCCATACCCGCAACATCGATCCCAGCAGGAATGTTTATCAAGAGTTTTCTACCCGCCAATCCAGCAGAAGAAACGACATATCCAACTTGAGGTAGCGCTGACGTACAAGTAACTACATCAATTTCAATGTTATGAAACGTCTCAACTTCAGAAATTTTCAATCCAATACGGTCAATGTCTACTGAAGAGTAGACACCTGCTGCATCAACGATCGTGTTTGAGAATACCAAAGCATTGCTCACCAAGAGCCAACTAAGAAGCAATAAGCTTCTCTTAGATTGTTTCAAAACAAGTAAGATTTTATCTGTCAACATAGTTAATAGGGTTTTTTAATAGAAAGTTTATACACTACCGCTTAATGACCTTCCCCCTACCCCATAACACGCCCCGCTCAAACAACCGAATCAAATAGCTCCCCCGAGCCACCCCACGCATATCAACACGGCCAGAGCCGTCAAGTTGCCCCTTCCGGACCAGTTTCCCCGTCACATCCAACAACTCATAACTATCAGCAACTTCCAGTGCTTCTCCCGCCAGGAAGACATACCCTTCCCCTACCGGATTTGGAAAAACAGCCGCTTCTTGCAAAGTAATCGTGAAGACCCCAACAGGCGGCACCTGCTCAATCTCATTCTCAAAAGCATATACCTCTCCGTTACTAGCCACCAGGTCAACATCACCGTCCCGATTCAGATCCTGAGCAGACAAACTGAACACCGGACGAATGGAGCTCACAGCAGATTCAGTAAACCCTGGCGTGTCCATACCGTCATTCAGGTAAAGGTTAATACCATCACTGCTATTATCACCAACTACAAAGTCAGCACGTTGATCACCATTAAAATCGGCTACAGCCACACTACGGAATATATCGATAGTGGAAAGCAGTTCGGTCCGGCTAAAGCTCAAGTTCTCGCCTTGCAGGTAAGAGAAACACTTACCGGAGATCACAATGACCAGGTCTTTATTTCCGTCCCCATTCAAGTCTCCTGATGAGATGCCATTTACTGACCGTACAACACCAGAGGTGCTTTCAATGGCTTGAGCAGTAAACACTCCAGCACCATCGTTAATCAATAGCACCAGGGATTCTTCCGTAAAGTCATCAGTACCAACTACTACATCATCATCTCCGTCGCCATCAATGTCCACGACATGATAAGAAGACGGTTCGATACCCGTCCCGTAAATCGTACTCCGGGTGAAGCCCGTCCCGTTTGTATTCAAGTAGGCGACCACTTCTTCATCTATGAAGCTAAGCCCTACTAAATCAGGAAACTCATCGCCGTTCAGATTCGCGGTGGCAAACCTTCCTGCTCCCTTGATGGCCATAACAGTTTCCGTGAGTGAGTCTCCTGCTTCACCTTGAAACAACAGTAAGGTCCCTTCATTCTCTCCTGAGAACACAATGTCGACGTCACCGTCCTGATCAAAGTCAGCAGCTGCCGGTGTTCCGAAAATTTCGTTTGTCGTCGTTAGTTCTGATTCTGTGAACGACAGCGTTTCGCCTCCATCGTTTATTTCCCGAATTAGCTTATTGTTTCTATTGGTGAAGCGTTCTCGCTTCAGGAACAGGATATCGGGGA
>JBLHTU010000216.1:0-3792 GCA_047627515.1 Cyclobacteriaceae bacterium
ATCCTACAAGTCTAGTGATCCGACCGGTTTTGCCTTGGTATCTCAGATCAAGTGTTGCCAGCAGGATAAGAAAACTTATCAAAATGATAGATACAATTGGATTAAATGCCCAGCTAAGACTCATTGCTGGAGGAGGTTGGTAGACGACTGAATAAATTCTTGCTCGAGCTTATTTGCACTCATCGCAGATACTGACGGTTGATCTTGGTCAGAACCAAGCAGACCATATAGTTTGGGTGAAAGGACTGAGATAGCATAAATGTCCTTCTCATCAAGTACTTCCTTTTGACTGAGCAACTGTATGACGTTGAGCTCAGTCACCCATTGTCCTGGACTGGTGAGGAATACGGTAGCTACTTCCCTGCCAGCCGATTGCCAAATGTCGGAATTGATATTTACTTGTCCTTGTCGCACGGTATTCAAAAGATTTAGTAAAGCAGAGATGGCTGGATAATCGTTTGTTTTACGTTTTGCTATTTTGAAGTTTTGAGCCTCTGTTCCTTCCGGTTCTTTGCTCAATCTTATTTTTGCCTCGTTGATTGGTATCGGTTCGAAGCCTACCCGTTTGACATAAATTCGTGCATGGTTTTTGATCTCTTTCAATAGTTTTTGTGCCTTGTACTGGTAGGGGAGTGACTTTTGTGGCTGGTACATTCTAAGGTATAGTTCAGCATCCCACATTTCATTTAATGCAGCACGTAACTTGGCCTTGAGCGAGATAGAAAAAAATGATGCCGTTTCTTCATCTTCATGGAGGTGCAGATAGGCTTCCAATGGACTCTCTTCTTCTGTTGTTTCATGGTTATGAGTTTCCGTGCCTTTGTCCATCCAAGCTCCTTCCTCATTTTCATGGTCATGGTCATGGCCAAATTCCTGTAGCACATTGCTGCCTTGCGGATCCACTTGATTGCTGGATGATTCTTCTAGCTCTACTTGCGTTACCTCTAATCCTGCATCTTCTTCTTCGCCCATAAACTGTCCATAGCGCAGTCTCAGTTGTTTTTGTTCAAATCCTAGTTCATTGCTGCGGGTATTGAAATCTGATTTTTTTAAGCTGGTTTTTTCCGATATCAATTGCTCCGTGTCAATGATGAGCTGCAATTGGCTTTTGAAGTAAGCGGGCATTAAGTCTACACCTAAGTCACCTGCGAGAGAAAAGGCTACCTCTGTTGTATCGATGATAGCAAAGAAGTAAGTGGACGTCTTAGTGATTTGAGAAGTTGGCCTTTTATTATCAATTGCCTCGATATGAAAGTATAGCTCATTGCCAGGCTCCATGTCAAACTGTACCGCAGAAAGTGTTGTAGAGACTGATTGCGCTTTTCCTGTGATGGGCTTATCGAAGTTCAACTTTTGCTGTTGGAAGCGTATGGATTCACCCGACCCTTGGGTGACCGTAGCCATGATGTATGCATCTGTGAGGCCATAATCATCTGTTAAACCGATTTCTACTAAAATTGTAGGATTGTCTTGATAGTTAAAGCGTTGATATTGTGGAATATCAAGCTTTGATATGGTTGGAGGTAAGTCTTTTCTAACATCTATCACACGAAAAGGGGACTGAAACTGACGATCTCCTGATGTCAGCAGTATTTGATAGATTGTTTTTTGCTTCAGAAAAAAGTTAGACGAGAAAGTTTGAGCGATAGTTTTGATCTGTACTGGCTTTCCATTCAAATGGATAGCATACGTTGTGTTTTCAATGGAGCTATGACCGTTTAAAGCAATCTTTGATCCTTCTGGAGCAGTAAAATCAAATGACTTTGAAATAAACGAAGCTTCTCCCGTGTATGCAGGGGGCTGGACTGTGATCACCAATTCCTCAAGGAATAGGGAATCGGGTGAAGTCAAGTCTGACGCAAGGCTATCGGCGACTAAACTCTCCAGTATAGGATGCGGAGTAGCAACGCTGCGGCTTTCTTGTAGTAGGAAGAAAAGCCCAGCCGTAATGAGGGTCAGTGCCACAGTAAAACCTACCATTGGCCAAGGAAGAGGGTATGTCAATTTATCAATTGAGTCTTGTAGGACTGACTGAGCTCTATTTTTTTGGATCTCCATTAGCTCCGAAGAAGGGGTTTCATCAAGTATTTGCGCAGTGTGATCTAATTCTGGCACTCTGTGATCCAACCAGCTAAGTACACGGTCTCGACTTGGGTATACTTGTAACAGAAGCCATCCTATAACTACCGTCAACAAAAGGATCGAGAAAATGATCGTTACGGTTTGCATGCTAGTTTGAGAACCAGCCCAGTAGATGATTAAGGCAGTGGTGGTCCATAACAGGAGTGATAGAATAACTATCCTGATTTTCCAGCGGCTGCTGATCTGTTTTACAAGTTGGGATCCGGTACTCATCGCAGCGCTATGATTCGTTCGAGTAGGAATAGACATACCAGTAAACCAAACCAGTAATTTCTCAAGTCTTTGGCAGTAGCCTCGTCCTGTGTCGGTGAAGTAGATGCGTATAATAAAGGTGCGTTCGGCCGAGTCTTGTCTTCTTGTTTGATCTTTTCGTCCGCAGGGTTCAATAGGTGGTAGAGTTGTCCGGTCAATTGTTGTTGTATTGCTTCTTGTAGTCCGAAATTGCTTTTTATGGCATAGTGTTCGTCTGAGTATTTTTTTAGTAATCGGACCTGATCGAATGAACTACTAATCTTTTTTGCGTGAGCTGGGGATGGTTCTGCACTCATCCATATCAACCAAGTTGCGTTGTTGGGATCTGCTTTTTGCAACTGGTATACACCCTGTTTTTGGATTGCTTCTATAGCCGTATTAATCCATTGAACCTGCTCACTGTGCTGTCCGTCTGAGACCAATGCGTAGGTAGCAGTCAATAGTGTATCCTTGTTCGTGGTTTGTACTGGGTATCTAAATTTGATGTGGTCTTCACTAAATGTGCCTACTATTTGTTTTCCTCCTCGGATAGACCCTATGCTAGACTCCTTGTCAGATATTGGCCATTGAGCAAACTGAATAGTCGGTAATTGATCTATCTGCTCTGGCAGTATCTGGGCAGATAAAGGACTAACAACCAAACTGTGTTTTTGCAACTGAACCATCGTAGCTAAACTGGCTCTGCTTCCTTCTGGAAGACTCACTCTTAGGGGTGGAAATCCATTGGCTAACCAATAAGCATTTGGTTCTTTGGATAAGCTGTCAATCAGGGCTTTGACTTCGGGCTCGCCCAAGTAGATCGGGTCGATGAAAATGGCTCGCTTGGGACGGGAAGTCAAAGATGAAATGCGCAGATCTGTCAGTATAAAGGTCACTATGATGATGATCAATATTCTCAACGCAAGTAAAGCTAGGTCAGTGGGGAGAATCTTTCTTAGACTCCGCGTACTAGCATCGGTAATGAATTGTAAGCTACCGAATGGGATAGGGGAGCGATTTTTTTTGCTCCAGAGATGGATGGCGATAGGAACCAATATGCCGAAGAGACCAAATAGAAATACAGGTGCAGTCCAGATCATCAAAGTAATCTTTTGCGGTGCTGATAGACGGAAGAGAGTATCTCTGAAAAAGAGCTGCCAAAATTCACTTCGAGATAATCGATTCCTTTTGATAAATAGTTGCTGGTAAGCTCCTGCTTCCATTCCTGAATCCGTTCTCGATATTCTTTACGAAAGGAGGGGCTGTCGATAGACATTATTATCCCAGTTTCTAGGTCTTGCAGGCGGGTACCTTCTTCGAAATTTAATGCGACTTCTTTAGGGCCTGATATATGCATGACCATTACCTCATTGGCTCGGTGCTTCAGCTGCGAAGCAAACGCCTGGACTTCGCCGACTT
>JBLHTU010000217.1:0-3648 GCA_047627515.1 Cyclobacteriaceae bacterium
TTAAGTCCGATATCAAACATCAGAACAGAGTTTCTGATCGAAAATTCTTCAGAGAGGGTTGGTTGAGTGGTTTTTACCACATTGGCCAACCCTCTGTTGTATGTAATCCCTGTAAATATTACCGTGTTCAACCCCGCTTGATACTCGAACCCTCCACCCAATATGACAGAGACATCTATCGGTTTAAATTCCTGAATAAACTGGTATTCTTCTTCAACAGGCTGATCAAAAACCTTAAAGTCAGCAGCAGCCCCTACCTGAAAATAGATGGAACCATCAGGAATAATTTCATTTGTATACAGCTTTAGTGTCGCAGGAATCTGAATATACTGCAGATCGTAGAACTCCTGTGAGGCAGGATAACTTCCCCCGTTTTCCGGCGAAATATTAATTCCGATACGCTTGGGAACTACAAGTAGTCCGGTACTAACAAAATAGGTGTCAGAAAGCTCATAATCAGCAATCAAACCAAGCGAAATTCTAAAGAGGCCAGTCTCAGGCTCAACATCTAGTGTGTCTGCAGGCAGAAAAGTGCGCGAAGAAACAATCGACGGCGAGAATTTTAAACCAAGCTTCACCTGAGAGATAGCATCAAGAGAAAGAAGGGTTATTGACAGTAATAGAATCAGAGCTTTACGCATATGAGTGGTTTTGATTGTTCACGTTATAAGTCTCTTAACGGAAAGGAAAGTTATTTCTTCTCATTGGCGTTACTTTGCTTTCAGTCAAGTCTTACGGATAGTGCTTCAAAATTAATCTATATGCGCGCAGTTATCATAATTTCTGTTTTTGTTTTGTTTTCCTCCTGTCAAAACCAAGTGTGTAGAAAAACGGCAAAGCTGGAGGTCGAGGGGTACGAATTGTCATTGCAAAGAAAGGAAAAGGAGCTTTTTGCTGCTACATCGCTGAGCGATGTAGTGACTTTTTTACGAGATAATCCTGTTATCGCCAACCAGATTTTTTATCTATCAGAGTATCCAGACACGGTCGTTTTAGCAGAGCGAATTTTTGGGCTAGTATCACAGCCGAGTATTGATACATTATATCAAGAATCAGTGATGGCCTTTGAGCTCAATGAAACACAGCTGGTAAGTGATTTAGATCGTGCCTTTTCACTCTTCAAGCATTTTTACCCTGAAGCCCCTGTTCCAAAAATTCAAACCATAGTCACAGGCCTATACCATGACATGTACATATCCGATGAGACGTTGATCATCGGAACAGACTATTTTATTGGACAGCAGGCGACATATAGAGCCAATGATATTCCAGCCTATATCCTTGAGCGATATACCTATGACTACCTCGCACCCACAATCATGAAGTTTTTTGTTAACCCATGGTTAGCTACTGGCAAGGAATCTACCGTCCTATCAGAAATGATTGACTTTGGAAAAACATATTATTTGTTGAGTCAACTTTTCCCGTGCACACCCGAGTATGAAATTATAGGGTATTCTGCAAAAAGCATGACGGATGTCAATGCTAACCATTCGATTATATGGGCCAATTTTATCCAAAATGAATGGCTCTACGAGACCAGTGATGTGACGAAGAAGAAGTTTTTGGGAGATCGACCGAATGTATATGAAATTGGCGATAAGTGCCCAGGTCGAATTGGAGCATGGGTCGGGTGGCAGATTGTAAAAAGTTACGCGGAGAAGTCTGGCCTTTCTGTGCAGGAGATTGTAGCGGAGACAGATCATCACAAACTATTTACAGAAAGTGGATATAAACCCATCGACATCAAATGATGAAGTATCGTGAGCTAGCTTTATCTGGAATCAAAACTTCAGAAATTGGGTTTGGGTGCATGTCCCTAGACATGCAGTCATCGGGCAATTCTCAACTACTTATGTCAGCAGTTGATCAAGGGATTACATATTTTGATACTGCTGATCTGTATGGTTTTGGCGCAAATGAGCGAATCGTCGGCGCCGCACTTGTTCCAGTGCGTCAGCAGGTAGTGATTGCCACTAAAATCGGAAATCAATGGAATCAAAGCCAGACCTCTTGGAAATGGAATGCAGATTCCGATTATCTCAAAAGGGCTACTGAAGCAAGTCTCAAAAGATTAGGGACAGACTATCTTGATATTCTGCAATTGCACGGCGGAACTTTGGACGACAATTACCTCGATGTAGTTGAGACCTTTGTCCAATTACAAGATCAAGGAAAGATTCGCGCTTTTGGGATCTCATCTATTAGGCCAAATGTGATTCAGAGATATTGCGAAAACGGAAAGATCTCATCTAATATGGCACAATATAGCCTGCTGGACAGGCGCCCAGAGGAGGAGACTTTAGAGCGGTTGGCGAAGGCCAAGATATCAGTCTTTGCTAGGGGAGTATTAGCAAAGGGAGTATTAGCTGCAAAACCCCCGGTATCTTATCTTAATTATTCAGAGTCTCAGGTAGCGCACCTGCTTGATAAGTTGAGAGTACTTGGAAGCATTCAGGCGATCGCACAACAGTACATACTTAGAAAGCCGGTTGTTGCAAGTGCTGTAGTAGGAATTCGTAATCAAGCTCAACTAGAAAAGGCTCTTGCATGCTATCAAGAAGGAGTTGAAAGCACATACGATTGGGCTGAAATTGAGAAAATATTGCCTGCTGAGCGTTACAAGGATCATCGCGTAACCACTGACAATGCTTTTTGAGTTAACAGACTGACATCAAAGTCTGTCTCCGCTAGCCTTCGAGCATTTTCGCGATATGAAGCCACCATTAATGGGCTCTCTATAAATTGCCGCAATTTATGGACGCCAGCTGGGGCATTGTTTGGCACATAGGAGATGCCACATTCATTGCTTTCAATCAGGGATTTGATCCATCCACCAAAATTAATAATGATCATTTGGCCTGCAGCTAAACCGTCAAATAACTTGTTGGGGCTGCCTGTTTCTAGGATGCTAAAATCATGATATGAAATAAAGACCGCGTGTGATTTGATCATAGAAAGTTTGACGGCTTCTTTGCCCCCCGTTTGCTCCCAGTGGATATTATTTTGTTCTTTGCTTGCCTCCATCAAAGAGGCTTTTTCAGCACCATCACCTAGAATACTGAATCGCACGGGTAAGCGTTGGTTTTTGCATTCCGCGGCAAAATCAAGAAGAAATTGGACATGGTTTGCAAACCCGATGGCTCCTGCGTACGTAATCACAAACGGATTCTGCTCATCGAAATGCTCCGTGGTTGTAGAACGAGGGACAAAGAAATTGCAATCAGACATATTGGGTATCACCTCAACTGTTCGGCTATAATCAAGGCGGTATTCCATGGCCTCTTTTATCGCTGGCGAGAGGGCAACTAGCTCCTTCGCCTCACGGTAAGTTGCCTCTTCAAACTTGTACAGACGATTTTGTATCCAACGATTAGGAAGATACCCTAGTTGAATAGGCGCGTCTGGCCACAGGTCTCCGACTTCAAATAGATAGGGAATCGCTAGTTTTTTTGTAGCACGGCGTGCGATTAACCCAGTAGTCAAAGGAGTAGATAGAACATAGAGGAGGTCTATTTTTGGAAGGGTTTCAAGCTTTTTGTTTGCAAAACGGACGAATTGAAAAAAGGCAAGAACCCTGCGAAAAGGACCCATCTTGTTTTCATATGGAATCTGCTGATAATGTGTCGTTAGACCGTCAACTTCGTG
>JBLHTU010000218.1:0-3551 GCA_047627515.1 Cyclobacteriaceae bacterium
ATGCCGGTCTCAAAGAAAATGAAATTGGTATGAGAAGGAGTGTAGTTCAGGTTTAGCTCTTTTAATGTGCTGATGATCATTTGCTTGCACTCTTTCGTCTTGCTGACACTGAAATCATAGAATTCATTGTCGTCCAATGCAGCTGAAGCCGCCTCAATAGCCGGAATATTGGTAAAGGCTACCATGTTTGACTTTATCCTCTGAGCGATAGAAGGCTTAGCAATCAGATAGCCTATTCTTAACCCTGCCATCCCATATACTTTTGAAAAGGTTCTCGATACAATGACATCAAGGTCTTTCTTGACCAAGGATACCATGGAGGGGTAATTTGGCTCCTCTATATAATCATAGTACGCTTCATCACTGAAGACAATTGTTTTTTTGGAGGCGTTTTCACAGAAATTTGTGAGCCGTTCTGCTGAGACGATCGTGCCGGTAGGATTGTTTGGGTTACATAGAAATACCAAACTTGTCTCATCATCGATCCTACGATCTATTTCATCCAGGTCATACTTCATCTGCTTATCAACAGGTACCCAATCGATGGTGGCACCCATTTTTTCAGCAAAACTCATCATAGCCAGAAAGGTGGGCTTAGCAGCGATAATTTTTCCTCCATTGGCAGCATACGTAAGGCCGGTGAGTTTTAACCCTTCAGTAGAGCCACCGGTAATCACAATATGATCCTTCGTAACCCCTTCCTTTTCGGCGATTTTGGCCACTAATCCCTTCACATAGGAAGAAGGATACCTGCAACTGAAATCAAAGGACTTAATCATTGTGTCCCTTACAAGCTTGGAAGGACCGTATGGATTTTCGTTGGAATTGAGTCTGATGGGGGTTGCAAGAGCTCGAGGAAAGAAATTAGCCTTTTCTGCAGCAGAGAGGGTGGGTATAGAAACGCCTCCGGTCAGCACTAGTCCACTTGCTAATCCTATTTTTTTGAGCCAATCTCTTCTATTTGTTTGCATGCTATCAATGTTGGGATATACCAATCAAATTAAGCAAAAAAAATTAAAATAGAAGAAAGGAATGGGAGGTTAAACGTCCCAGTTACCAAATATCCAGTTGCCACCAGCATCCTGATCATCTGAGATGAAGAAGTCGGTTATGGCATTGAATAATTCTACTTTTGAGATAGAGTCATCATCATTTGTATCAAGTTTGAGGAAACTCTTTGCGCTGTACTTGACATCTATGTGGTAGACGGTGAACATATCTACATATTCGTCTAAAGACAGAATTCCGTTCTTGTCTTGATCAAAGAGGTCAAATATGTAGAAAGTAGTCAGCTTTATGTAGTACTTCAACTTCTCCATATCCTGCTCAGCAATAATAATGTCAAAAAGCTTGATCCATTCCGCCATACTAATCGACGCCTCTTTTGATTTATTTAGATCTTTCAGGATTTGATAGAATAATCTTCTTGATTTTTCTATCAGTTTGTCATATTGATCATCGCCTTCGTGCACATTAAAATTCAAACAAAGATTGACGCCTACACGGTCAAAGTCTTTCATTTGCAGGACGCCATTTTTGTTATAATCTAGCACATTGAAAAAGTGCCTTAGCTTTGCTGATTGAAGATGTGTAAGCATAATTAGTAAATATTGGTACCGTAAAATAGCAGGTTTAACCAAATATTAAAAACAATATGTAAAAAGACAATTTGCTACTACTGACTATTTCAGAAGTTGTTATTGTAGTATTTGATTTTAGTATTCAATTGCTTGAAATCCAATGCTCCGGCTACTTCTGTAAGGTGGTGGCAGATAGCCAGAGATTTGCGAATGCGACTATCTGGGTTCTGTACGGATGATACAAGGTAAATTAGGTTTCTCTGCTTGCCAGGAGTTAGCTGATCAAAGTATGATTTCGCTTTTGTATCCTGAAGAAACATCTCCATCAGTTCGGTCGGCATGTCCATTCCGTATTCTGACTCATCAGGCTGAATGTTAACCAGGACGCCTTCATTTAATTGGAGCTCAAGCTTGTTGACTGTTTTTTTGTTTAAAAGGATGAAATAGCCTGATTTGGAAGGCATCAGCGCTCCTCGTAATGTTTCTGTTTGGTTGATTAAGAACTTGAATCGCCTATGAGGGTAGCTTAGTATCTGGCTCGATATCCTCTCAGGAACCTTTACATGCATTCCCCATAATCGACCGCCGAATTCTTCTAGCCGAGCAGTGAAGCTAATATTGAAGGGATCTGATATCACTGCACTGCGACAGATTCGCAGATGTAAGTCGGTACGATTCCTAAGCTATTGATTCGCATATCAGCATTTTTTGCTAATGTATTACCTGTGAGGACAAGTACTGTATCCAAACCAAATTTGTCTCCGCCTACTATGTCCGTGTACAAAGTATCACCGACCATTAAAATCTTACGCTTATTTAAGGTTCCGCCTTTCTTGATAGCATGCTCGTAAGCAAACATGAACATTTGAGGGTCGGGTTTCCCGAAACGAATGAATTCCTTTCCAACGATGGTTTCGACCATCTTCGCTAAGCCTCCAGCCGCTACTGCCACCTCATGTTGTGAAACAGGGTAGGATATATCCGTATTTGCTACGATTGTAGGAATATTTTCCTTGCGGAGCAAATTCACAGCCTTATTGATATCCTCACGCCAGTCGAACCCTTCATCATCAAAAAACACCAATGCTGAGATCGTATCTGAATGATCTAAATCAACATCTTTGATCGATATAGTTTTGAGTCCTAGCGTTTCGATGTAGTGAGCAGATTCTTTTGTACCTAAGTAGGCAATACTGCCAGATGAGATTTTAAGCCTCAAGTATTCTCTTGCTAGCATACCGGAAGATATGATGCGGTCAACAGTTATCTGTTTGATACCGTTGGATTGGTAACTCTGAGCTAGTTCGATAGGGCCTCTGCTGGCATCATTCGTAACGATATAATAGTCGATACCTTGCTCATCTAGGTAGTTGAAAGTCTGTTCTATACCCGGTATAAATCCTTTGTGGTTTTTGAGTACCCCAAAAGCGTCAAAGAAAATGGTCTCATACTTTGAAGCGACTTCTTTAAAAGACTCGAGGTGTATCATAGGTTCAGTGCTTTGATCAATTTCGAATCATCATAATTCTTATCAATCATCGGGAAATAGAGGCTGAAAGCTTCATGAAGTAATCTAGAAGCGTACAATTCATTAAAAAAGTATCTACCATCTTTTACCACGTAATTAAGGATGAAAAATCGATAGGACTCTTTGATAAACTTGATTTCTTCTATGGTTAATGGATAGACTTCGTGATAACTTTTCAGAAATATCATAAAGCGATCTTCCATCAATGGATCGATCAAGTAGCTAAAGACGGTTCGATCACCAACCGTAGAACATACTCTACTGAAAAAGTAAAAATCCATGACTCTGCTACTCATTCGGAACCAGTCATAATCCCATCTTGAGAACATACTGTAATCTTTTCTCACCGAGAAATTACCAATATTCCAATCTACAAAGACCGGAATTGACGGAAGATTATTGAGATTTAGGGCAGCGCAATTCTCTTCAAATAAATCACATTG
>JBLHTU010000219.1:0-3447 GCA_047627515.1 Cyclobacteriaceae bacterium
GAGAAAATATACTTCATGAATCCTACGGATTTTTCGCCGATCAGAACAATCCAAGCTTTCAATGACAAAGGAAAGGTTACCTCCTTGAATGAACTGGAATACATAAATGGCGAAATATATGCAAACATCTGGGGAGAGGACAACATAGTCATCATAGATCCAAATACAGGCGCTGTCACAGGTTCTATAGATTTTAATGGCCTTTACGAAAGAAGAGCAAATGGCAGGTTTGATCAGGCCATGAACGGCATTGCCGTAAGCCCTACAGGCAGTATATTTGTCACTGGTAAAAATTGGCCTAAGCTTTTTGAAATTAAGATTAACAAGCAAATAAATAATAACCCATCATGACCCTAGAAGAAGCTACTCAAAAAATACAATCTATTGCACAGAATCACGGAGGCAAGTTAAAAGCAAGGACCAATTTTCAGTTTGATGAAGGTACGATACACCTAGATGATACCCAGGAGCCGACGCTAGTATCAAACGAAAAAGCAGAGGCAGATTGCACGTTGATCATGACCCTAGCCAATTTTGAGAAAATCCTCTCTGGAGATATGAATCCTATGATGGCATTTATGACTGGTAAAATGAAAATCGAAGGCGACAAAGGTGCCGCGATGAAGCTCTCATCTTTGTTCTAAAGTCTCCCTTGTCTTAGTTTGGCAAAATACGGCCACAACAAAGCATATAATACGCTAGCTACAAGTACGCCTATGAAAGCACCTGCGACTACATCTCTATAGAAATGCTGTAGCAGGTACATTCTAGAAAATGCTACTGAAAAAGAAAGAAACAAAAGAAGTAGATGGTAGCGTTTTGGAACAAAA
Source organism: Cyclobacteriaceae bacterium (assembly GCA_047627515.1). GTDB lineage: Bacteria > Bacteroidota > Bacteroidia > Cytophagales > Cyclobacteriaceae > JAYPLE01. Next base: position 831 of record JBLHTU010000219.1, read on the forward strand.
AAGCTTAGCAATGCAGTAAGCATAAAAGCAGTCATGCTGTGCCCTGATGGGAAAGAAAAATAACGGGCGATGGCGACTCCAGGGACTAGATCCAGTTGTACAGACTCACTGGCTCCAAAATAGCTGACAGGTCTTGGAATAGGTCCAAAAATCACTCTTTTGAGTAGCAGGCTAGTGATAGCTTGAATCAATCCTGCCGTCATAAAAAAAAGTCCCAATCGCCAACGCCACAGTAAGAGGGCAAGGCACACAATAGCAAGAAAAATACCATCTCCAAGATAAGTAATCAAAGGCATGGCTTGATCAAGCAGCACGGAGCGATGTTGATTGATCCAGATGACTAACTCGCCATGCTCCTCTATCAACCACCCAATCATCAATAATGGATAGATCGATAAAAAAACGATCACGTACAACTTCCTAAATGGTGAAATCAATTATCTGAGAATATATATTTTGCCAATCCCGCGTTTAAAGCCCCGATCCGCGGCTGTTGATCGATGGTCGAGCTGTTGCCCATTAAGCTCAGCCTTCACTCGATAAAGATAAACACCGTTGGCTAATTGATCGCCATATTCGTCTGTCCCGTCCCAGACGTAGTCTGACACATTATTCCCAATGGTTATTGACCCTAATTCCGACTCATCAATTGTCTTAACCACACGACCAGAGACAGTCATTATCTGAATCATTAACTGATCGGGGACGACATTACCTGTCACCGTAAAAACAAACCTACAACTTGTGCTAAATGGGTTAGGGTAGGGGTAAAAATGGGTAACTGATGACGCATTAACTACCTCAAAGCTAATTTCATAGGGCTCTGCGCCTGCCTCGTTACCACTTGCATCTTCGGCGATTACTCGTAGCGTGTAGATTCCATCAGTTGATAAGGTTGGCTGATAATCAATCTGGAAAGGTGTATCTACCGTGGATGGATTCCAATTGAGGTCTGCATTGCCAAATGATATGCGCTGAAAACCTGAAAGTTCCCCTGGCATTCGCAAAAACACTTCTACCCCTACTGTATCCGTCTTAAGTAAAAACGGATTCTCATCTTTTACTTTCACTTGCACCATAGGGCGCGATGAAACAATCTCTCCGTCTAGGATATATCGACCATCTATCGTCACATCCAATAACGGGTCAATCGTCTCCTCTTCTACTGTTGCAAACTGTGGAATTGTTATCTGGTTATTGATCAGCAAACGCTCCACCGCTTGTGATGCGGCAGTGAGTCTAAGGGCATTTTCTCCTCCTTGACCTACAGTGCTACTTTCAAAAAGTAGATCAATTGTATCTTTAGATGCTATCGGTGCAATCATCTCTGTAATAGTTGTAAGCTGTTCACTCTGGCTGTTGCGGAGTTCATAGCTGACTATAAGTGAGTCAGTGAACGCAGTATTGCTCACATTGATCAATCTAAAATTAGCTGACATTGTCTGTCCTTCTTGTAGATTCTGAGGCTGCTTAGTATCGGCCAAGAGAATAGCTTCAGGTGCCCCTTGAAAAGTAACACTCATATGATTGAACTGAGGAGGAGTTAACTCTACTTCGTCGCTAATGGCCAAACGAAGCTGCAAATATGGGTAAAGCTCAGCATCCACCCCTGTCAAATCAATCGTTTCGTTACCCTCAAATACCAAAAGCTGGTCCTCAGAACCTGACCGATTCTGACCTACAAGGAACACTTCCAATTGATCTGGACCCTCTTGGATAAAATCCACTGTAACATCCTGCCAAGCTGTTGCTGGGCCCACCAAAGGTGTACTAACTACGCCTACACCCGCTGTAGCGGTCACAGTCAAGTCTGTCCGAATTGACTGCTGGATCGCTGGTAAACCAGAACCATCGCTAGATACTACATTGGCTGTACCAGGTGCAGAACCTTTGGTTCCAAATATCACAAGCGGCTGGCCGTTCGTTAAAGATTCAAGAGTACTCGATGCAACACCCACCTGCTCAAGTGCCAATAGCATAGCCGCATCAAAAGAAGCATACGATACTGAATCAATCGAAAAGAAAACGACTTGATCTCCATTTCTCATTTTATTAATTAACTCTTCCAGACGTCGATCTATCAGTAGATCACTCAAGGTAAAATTATATATGGACTGGGGAAGTCTCCCGCAAATCAAAGAATTGAAAACATCATCTGCTGCTACAAAAATAGGGTTCTTTAACAGGCCCAAGTTGCGATCAAAAACAATTGCATTAAAGGTATTGGCTGCACAAAAAGGATCTATTGTGTTTGATGTAACTAATAAATTGGTCCCTGCGACCGAAACCAAAAGATCTTCATAACTGTATTGGCCTGTACCCATTGTATTGATTGTAACAGGTACTTCAGTAATCGCAAAATCGATAGATCCACCTTTGATCGATAGCTCAGACAATTCACTATCTGCAAATTGCTCAAAGGAAAACTGCCCCCAGCCCCCGCTACCATCTTGGATATAAGTCAGGGAAGAAACAGTCCAAATAGAATCTTCATTTTGTATCGCATCTGCAAAGCGACTTCGCCAAAAATATGTAACTGAATCTCCATACAGGTTGATAGGTACTAGCTGCTGCAAAACGTCTTGACCGGTTAGACTAAAAGATCGCTTCGCTGCAG
>JBLHTU010000220.1:0-3203 GCA_047627515.1 Cyclobacteriaceae bacterium
TTCGGAGTTTGATTGGTACAAGCATACGAATCAGTCCAGAGAATATTGGCTCTAATCGATACAGAATTCCTCTCAAGGATTATGCTACTGGTTACTACTTCCTGATTGTTAAGAACGAGTCTGCCAGGTACAAGAAAGCCTTCAAGTTTCTCAAGCGCTAATTTCCCTTTTCAGATTTTATATTATTAATCACATGTCAGGGTATGTGCATGCCTGTGAGTAGCACTAGAACCACATAGTGTACGCTTAACATACTGATTGTCATTGTCCTGATTCATAACGTTACTTTTTTTGTGTCGCTATTTCAGGACGAGACATAGTCGTAAAAGAAAAAGAGCCATCGTCTAACGATGGCTCTTTTTCTTTTATTGAGAAGTGATCTTATTGTCTGTTGTAAAATCTACTGAACATCTCCTCATATTTTGCAGCATTCTCTCTGTCACCTGCTGCTCGATACGTTCTAGCAATTTCATTCAACCCAAGTATTCTTTTCTGATATTCTGAAGGGTTTCTAAGGATTTCGCCCGTTTCTTTTGCCCATTCGAGCCACTCTACATTTCTTCCCGCGACTTTTTCAGAAATCTCAGTAGCACGTTCAGTTTCTCCTAACTCCATAAAGAGGGATATCATATATACAGAGAAGACATCGTAGGGTATGGAAGCATCAGGCATAACTTCGAGCGATTTGTTTAATACCGTAAGCGCTCTCTCGTTATCTCCTTGGTCGATTAGTGCGGTGGCCAATGAGTTGAAAGCTGAACGATGATTGAGGCAGAAGCTTCGATAATCTTCATTGTAATATGCGTTAGGGTCATCCAGCCCTCTCCAATGAAATTTATTCATCAGGTTATCATACATGACTTCCACATTGACTAAAAAGTCAGCACCATTGTATTGAACGGGTGCTAGCCTGTAGGTGAGACCTTCCTGAATAACGTGTTGCTTTATATTGAAGTTGACAGCATTAAGAGAGGTGTTGTTAAAGTAAATAGGACGCTCCCAATTCGTATTGACTATTAAGTCAATGATTGCGAGATCTTTCTTCTCTAAACCACTGCCTTTTAAGCTCCAAATCAACCGATCCGTTATATAAGGTGACAGCGTCGAATCCTTGTCAAATAACCAACTGAGTTCTCCAACTTTACTCTGGTTGACATTCATAAACATGTCTTTTGAGGGCAATAAGTTGTAGTTACTTACGGCTGTAGGGACCAGTAAGCGTTTGTCTTCATTGTAAAGCAAATCAAGAAATCCTTTTGCACTGATAGCACCCTTAATCGCACGTTCTTCGAAGAATGGTAGATAATCATTTGGGCCACCCTGCTGGTAATGATCAAGCGTTAGTCCGAAAGGCAACGCCTTGGAGTCATACGCATCGCGCATCATTTGTTCGATGTACCAGTCGGTATTGAAGTAACTAAGAACAATTACTCGAACATCTGTTCGGTAGCCTAGTACTTCCTGCGCAAACCAAAGAGGGAATGTATCATTGTCACCTCCAGTGAAAATGATACTATTTGGCGCACATGAATCCAGATAGTTTTTGGCCGCGTCAATAGAGAAATATCTACCTGAACGATCGTGATCATCCCAGTTTTCGCTAGCCATCAAAGAGGGAATGGCAAGGCAAATCACTGTGGCCATTACCGCTGATATTTTTTGATTTTTGGTCAAACCAGCGATCAACTCATATAAGGCCAGTACACTCATTCCAATCCATATGGCAAAGACGTAATAGGACCCGGCGTAGATATAATCTCGTTCTCGCGGTTCAATAGGCGGTGAGTTTAGGTACAGCACCAAGGCAGCACCTGTCAAAAAGAACAGCAGTAGCGTAACCCAAAAGTATTTTGCGTCTTTTCGGTATTGGTAAAAAAGACCAATCAAACCAAATAGTAGCGGTAGACCGAAGTAAATATTTCTGGCTTTGTTATCAGCGATTTCACTAGGCACTTTGTCAAAAGCACCTAGGATTCCGACCCATGGGGCATCTTGGATATCTGATGCTCTTCCCGAGAAGTTCCACATAAAGTATCTAAAATACATGGTGCCAAGCTGATGGCGGATCATGAAGTAGACATTGTCAACGAAGCTCGGTTTTTCTCCTTTCTTTAGTCCTGTCACTTGACGGTAGCGTTGCTCGTGGGCCGGGCTTTTGCTATACATCCGTGGTAAGATTGTGGTCTGAGCAGGATCATAAACGTAGTCTACTTTATAGTCCTTGATTTCATATTCGTCCTCTCCTTTCATATAGATAGGATCTCCTTTGGTCTGTTCGACGATCGCTGCGGTATAGTATTGCCCCTTAAACAAGGGACGGCTCCCGTATTGCTCACGCTTCAGATAAGAGACGTAAGTCATAATATCTTCAGGGTTATTTTCATCGATAGGCGTATCAAAATTAGACCTGATCAATACGATTGAATAACTACTGTAGCCAATCATTATCATGATGAAACCCAGCAGTGCTGTATTCAAAATCACGTTTTTCTTCCTGATAGAATAGAAAACACCGAAGACAATGGCACTAACAAATACAATGGCAAAGAAAATAACGCCCGAACCAAAAGGCAGCCCTAGTCCATTGACAAAAAAGATCTCCAAGGTACCGACGACACTTGCCAGACCCGGTATAACTCCAATCATGATCAATAATATAATTGCTCCCGATACAGCCATAGTAGCAATGATTCCATTCCTGGTTATTTGCTTGCTATAATTGAAGTAAACAATTAGTCCTAGTGCGGGTATGGTCACAAGGTTAAGTAAGTGAACTCCGATAGAAAGACCCATCATGTAGGCGATTAAGATCAGCCATTTATTCCGATCTGATTCCTCATGAATAGTTTCCCATTTTAGAATGGCCCAAAAAACGAATGCCGTAAAGAAACTGGACATTGCATACACTTCAGCTTCGACGGCAGAGAACCAAACTGAGTCTGAGAAAGTACAAGCAAGCGCACCTACTAGACCTGCACCCATGATGGCAATTGTTTTTCCTAGATCTTGCTCACCTTCTTCTGCTTTAAGAATTTTTCTCGAGAGGTGAGTGATAGACCAAAAAAGGAAAAGGATCGTGAACGCTCCACTTGTTACACTCAGCATATTGACCCAATAGGCTACCTGAGTGACATCATCACCTGCAAGCATGCTAAATAGTCTACCAATCAAAAGGAAAAAAGGTGCCCCAGGAGGATGTGGTA
>JBLHTU010000221.1:0-3088 GCA_047627515.1 Cyclobacteriaceae bacterium
TCTATTGTGTCTTTCTTCTAAAAGAGGCTTGCTGATCCCTCGTCTTAAGTAGAGGTAACCCTAGCGATGATTCTATTTCCTCATAGGACGGATAGTCGGTGCGACCAGCTCCCCAAAATTCCCCAGGGACGACGACGACTCGAGCCACCCAGTTATCCGTATCAATAGCCGCAAGGCTGTTTAGGTCAAACGTCCCTTCAAGAAAGACACGTACATCCTGCGAAGTGAAATCGAAATTGTATTGCAACGTCCCGAAAGGCGCAAAAACCTGCTGTGGTAGCGGCCGCCAAACATCTACTTCTATACCATCTATCAATTGCACATCCCAAAGCAAATAAACAAGCGCAATGTCTGAAGGCAAGCCTTCAAAGTCCGTGGGATACTCTAATATGACCTCGTAATCTGGAGCAGTAAAATTAATATCAACAAATTCAAAAACGAAGCCTGATTCTCCTTGTGCTCCTTGAGGGCCTGTAGGCCCAACCGGCCCGGGAATTTCAGATTCATAGAACTCTGTTGTACATCCGATCAGAAGCAAGCTCATCAAAACAGGGTAGGACAGTAGAAGTCTTTGCATAGCGTTCATTATTATTTAATCAGGACAGAGCCAAATACCCTGCCAAAATATAATTGTAGATAAAAAAAGTATCTAATGGTACAAACCGCGGTTTTTGGTTTTAATTTTTCCTCATATTTACAAAGACATGTACATCAACCTATCTGGACTCAATATACTAGTGACCGGCGCCAGCAGAGGTATCGGTAAAGCCATCTCCACAAAATTGGCGGAAGCCGGAGCCACTGTGGCTGTTCATTACAATAAGAATGTCCGAGAAGCCGAAACCCTGGCGCATATCCTGGGAAATGAGTCAAAAGCTTTTCAAGCTGACTTGTCCAAACCCGATGAGGCTGGCAAACTGTTCGATAGAGTCTCGCTGGAGATGGGAAGTGTAGAAATACTCATCAACAATGCAGGTATCGCCAAAGCAGCAGATATTACGACTAAGGAAGAGGCATGGGTACAAAACTGGGAGGAGACTATGATGGTCAACTTAACCAGCCCCGCAGTCCTGTGCAAGAAGGCGATCGAACACTTTATAGACCGAAAAGCTGCAGGAAGAATTATTAATATCAGTTCCCGAGCTGCATTTAGAGGCGAAACGGGTGATTATATGGCATATGCTGCCTCCAAAGCAGGATTGGTTTCTTTGACACGTTCAATTGCCAAGTCATATGGCAAACAAGGGATAAAAGCTTTCAATATTGCTCCCGGCTTTGTGAGGACTGACATGGCCCAGGATTTTATAAATCAATACGGAGAAGAGCACGCCAAAGGAGATATCGCCCTCGAAAGAATGACTGAGCCAAAAGACATTGCTCCACTTATCACTTTCATTGCTTCTGGCATGGCAGACCATGCTACAGGCTCGACTTTTGATGTAAATGCTGGGAGCTATCTTCACGGTTAAAGTTTCCTGATCAGTCAGAAATAATTCTGGTTTGTAAAAATCCGACCCAAATTAAAGCTAAAATCACTATATTAGTTCTCTGTTATATAACTATTGACATTTCAAACGATGAGTATTAAGTCACAACTAAGTACATTAATTCAGCTTGCCAAGATAGATGGTGATTTCGACGGCCAAGAAAAACTTCATATCCTTATGGTAGGGAGAGCAAATGGTCTTTCTGAAGCTGAGATAAGAGAAATTGTCGAAAACCCACTTCCTCTTCCCGATGTCAATACAATGACTGAAGAAGAAAAATTTGACCTGCTGTACAATGTTGTTCAGTTAATGAAGATCGATAGTCAGGTTTATTTGAGTGAAATTAAATACTGTGAGGACATTGCAGAAAAGCTTGGTTTCAAGCGTAAAGTTATTTCAGCACTTTCCTCTCGCATTTACTCTGACCCTTCGATAACTGCCAACGTAGAATCCCTTCGAAAAGCAGTGAAGAAATACATGAATTAAACGGAGGCCTCTCATTGAGGCCTTTTTTTATGGACCTCCAACTAGTAAACAAAGAATGGTATCCTTTGATATCTGTGGAAAAAGATGATCTCCACGATGCATTTGAAACTTTTCACACTGCCGTTCAAAATATCTCATCAGTTGGTCGAACATTTTTGCCTGATCAACATTCGGCTGATGATGACGCTGCTACGCTGATCTGGGTTCCTGGTTTATGGCGACTTGCAGGTCAGTGGATTCCTGCTGCAAAAACGTTTAGGAGCTCCATTAGCTTCAAGGATTTCACTATTTATCTAGTCGATCAAAAATTAAATACTTTAGGATCTCTCAACTTAACAGAGAAAAGCTATCAGGAATCTATGCTGTGGTTGGAGCAACAGATTATCTCACTAGAGCTCAGTACCAACCAATTATCCACCGAGCTGCCCTATGAACTACCCCTTTATGCTAAGCACTACAAAGATCCATTTAACCTCATATCACCAACGCTAGCTGAAATCGTAGGCGGTTACTTTCACAACACGTACTTACTTCTTACCGCAATAAAGCATGAGCATGAGTTGACAACTGATGTCCGTGTTTACCCTCATCATTTTGATATGGAGATGAAAATCATCCTTAAAAAAACAGGTGATCTATCTACAGATACTTATGTTAGGTTGGGGTTTTCACCAGGAGAGCCTTCTATAGAGCCTTATTTATACATTAATAGTTGGCCATATCCTGAAACAGCGGACCTGCCACTGGCTCCAGCAGGCTCTGAATGGAGAGTTGATGACTGGGTCGGGCTGTCATACCCCATTTCCCAATTGCTTGATACTTCAAACCAAGCAGCCGAGATGGCTGCTTTTTTCTCTGCAGGCTTAGCGATATTTACTAAGCTCCTTCTTGATTAATTAGTAAGGGGAAATTGATTCCAAAATGTTGTTGGAGCAAAGAAAACAATTCGGCATCGCTATAGATTGCTATTTTTTCAGTCTCCCCTTCTGTCGTAATCTCAAGCGTTCTTTTTTTCAGCAAAATAGGTTCCATTTGTTTTGTTTTGGACACGAATAGGTCTTTGTTGAGATTAGACTCAATGTCTTCTTGGTGATAGTCATTCATTGCTAAAAACT